>VEPD01000263.1 GCA_012027035.1 Ruminiclostridium sp.
GAACACAGGGTCTTTGGGAAATAATCACAGAAGGCTCTTCAGCGTTAATTTCCTCCCTCACAGCCTTTTCAAATTCTTTTATATCAAAGGGATCCACAATCCTGACACGGTCAATTCCTATGGCTTTAGCCAATTGGAAGAGGTTTATCCGTCTTGTCGGCTCGCCCCTGATGTTAAATCCGGTAGCAGGATTATGCTGGTGGCCGGTCATGCCGGTTATCGAATTATCAAGGATCAATACCGTGGCATTGCCTTTATTGTATACAATGTCTATAAGTCCTGTGATTCCTGAATGGATGAATGTCGAATCTCCAATTACGGCAACAGTTTTCCTGCCGAATTCCCTGCCCTGAGCCTTTTCCATACCGTGAGCCATTCCAATGCTTGCGCCCATGCAAACACATGTATCCATCGATTCTGCGGGAGCCAGGGCTCCAAGGGTATAGCAGCCGATATCTCCGCTGACAACCAGCTTTAGTTTTTTTAAGACATAGAACATACCCCTGTGCGGACATCCGGGACACATTACAGGAGGCCTTAACGGCAAAGGCTCTTCATCTGTCCTGCCTTGATATGCTGCTTGACCCAATACCTTTTCCCTAAGAAGATTTGCACTGTATTCGCCCATAACCGGCAAAAGCTTTTTGCCTGCAGCTTTGATGCCCATCTTTCTAATATGATCCTCAATAAAAGGCTCCAACTCTTCGATAATATACAAAGTCTTTACTTTCTTTGCAAACTCATTTATCATCTTCTCCGGCAGGGGGTATACCATTCCGATTTTCAAATAAGAAGCATCACCGAAGGCTTCCCTTGCATATTGATATGCTATGCCACTGGTGATTATTCCCACATCCCTGCTTCCCCACTCAATGATATTTAAGGCTGAAGTATCGGAGAATTCCCTTAGGGCAGTCATTCTTTTTTCCACCTCAACATGCCTTTTTCTGGCCATTGCAGGCATCATGACATATTTATTGAAATCCTTCCTATATTCCTTCAGCTTAAAATCCGATTTATTTCCCAGCTCTACTGCGCTCTGCGAATGAGCAATCCTGGTTGTCAACCGTATGATAACGGGGCAGTCGAATCTTTCACTTATTTCAAAAGCTTCTTTTACAAAATCCTTACACTCCTGGCTGTCTGCCGGTTCAAGAAGGGGCGTCTTGGATGAACGGGCATAAAATCGTGAATCCTGCTCGTTCTGAGAGCTATGCATTCCCGGGTCATCAGCCGCTATGATAACCAGGCCGCCATTCACGCCTGTATATGAAACTGTAAATAAAGGATCTGCTGCAACATTAAGCCCTACGTGCTTCATAGAACAAATTGCTCTTGCACCTGCGATTGAAGCGCCTATTGCCACTTCAAGAGCAACTTTTTCATTCGGTGACCATTCGCTATAGACATCATCGTATTTTGCAAGATTCTCTGTGATTTCAGTGCTCGGAGTACCTGGGTAAGCTGTTGCGACAGAAACTCCTGCTTCAAATGCTCCCCTTGCTGCTGCTTCATTTCCCAGCATAAGCTTCTTCATGATGTTACTCCTCATCACATTTTTCCTCTCAAATCAATCACGCGCTTTGCTTTACCGATTGACCGCTCAATACTCCTGGGCTCTACCAGCTTCACTTTGGAGTCTATTTGAAGTACAGTTTTCAGCTTATGCCTTATATTATGCTCTAAAGCTTCCAGTTCGCCGATTCTTTCTAGCAAGCTTCCGTCAATCAATTCCGCATGTACTTCGATTTCGTCCATGTAGCCTTTCCTGGTAACAACAATTTGATAGTGCGGGCCTATATGTTCCATACCCACAAGCACACTCTCTATTTGCGACGGAAATACGTTGACGCCTCTGATAATCAGCATGTCGTCAGTCCTACCCAGGATTTTGTTCATCCTGATACTGGTTCTTCCGCATTTGCATGGTTCCGGATCAAGGTATGTGATATCTTTTGTTCTATAGCGGAGCATTGGAATTCCTTCCTTTGTAAGAGTTGTCAATACAAGTTCTCCCTTTTCACCATAATCAAGGGTTTTTCCGGTATCGGGATCGATTATTTCCGGGTAGAAATGATCTTCATTTATGTGCATACCGCATTGGCAGGTACATTCTCCTGAAACTCCAGGTCCGACTATTTCACTTAAGCCATAATTCTCAGTAGCCAGTATTCCCCATCTTTTCTCTATCTCCAGTCTCATTTCAGGCGTATGGCCTTCCCCACCGAAAATGCCAAGCCTAAGCCTGTGCCTGCCTTTTGTTATACCCATTTCCTCCGCAATCTCCGAAAGGTATAAAGCATATGAAGGCGTCCCGACTATTATGGTTGATCCAAAATCCTGCATCAGCATCATCTGTCTTTCAGAATTTCCACTTGAAGCCGGTACGACGGTAATTCCAACCTTTTCAAGCCCATAATGAAGACCAAAGCCTCCAGTGAAAAGGCCATACCCAAATACAACCTGAGCAATATCTTCATCATTGCCACCTGCTGCAACTATGAGCCTTGCTACACATTCCGACCAGTTTTCCAAATCATTTTTTGTATAACCCACAACTATTGGCTTTCCCGTTGTACCTGAGGAAGCGTGAAGTCTGATTATTTTTTTCATGGGAACAGCAAAAAGGTCATAAGGGTAATTGTCCCGTAAATCTGTTTTAACTGTAAATTGCAGTTTTTCTATATCCTTTAATTTTTGTATATGTTCAGGCCTCAAACCGGCTTCATCCATCTTTTTTTTGTAAAAAGGCACACTCGAATAAGCCCGGCCTGCAGACTGTTTGAGGCTTGAGAGCTGAAGCGCTTCTATCTCCTGCCTATTCATACACTCGATATCCCTGTTCCAGATCATCGAATCATCCCCTTTATTGACTTTCTATTATACAAACCTGCAAACAAAAGTTATATTCGTTTGCTGTGGTCATACACCAAATCATGTATTTTCATTGCCACAGATAAAGAGCTGGTCTATATTCTACCGAGTCAACCCGGTGCTGATAAAGTATATTAATGATAGGTACAAGAAAATTCGTTCATTCAATATAAATGCCGATTAAATTATGAAGTTTTTGCTGTAGTAGTAATATTTTATAACAATTAAACAAAAAGATAAAGCAGTTTTTCAACTCCTTTATCTTTTATGCCGGAAAAGTTGACTCACTTTATAATGTCTAAAATAGAGTTCTCGAACTTTTTCAGTTTGGCTTTTAATTCATCGATTTCCAGTTCATCTTTTTCTTCTTTAAGTTCATTTTTTACTATATTCGACGCTTCATTCAGTTCTTCCATCAGCCGGTCAAGCATGTCCAGCACCTCAAGCCTGGTATACGCATATGTGGCTTTTCCACTGATTTTGCTTTCAGATTCATAGACGCCTTTTCTATTAATGACAAATGAATCGCCTTTTGACGGTATGACGGTTTCTATTCCGAATTTTTGTATTACGCTGCCTGAGAACTCGTTCATTGAAGCTTCTTCACCGTGAACGATGAATATCTTCCCAGGTTTTCTATTGAATTTGCCGATCCATTCCAGCAGACCATCCCTGTCAGCATGGCCGGAAAAGCCCTCAATCATTTCTACTCTGGCATTTACTGAAATATCCTCTCCGAAAATTTTAACTCTTTTTGCTCCATCCACCAGTTTTCTGCCCAGGGTTCCTTCTGCCTGGTAACCCACAAAAACAATGGCAGATTCCTTCCTCCACAGATTATGCTTCAAATGGTGCTTTATCCGTCCAGCTTCGCACATACCGCTTGCGGATATTATAATGACGCTGTCTTTTCTTTCATTCAGGGCTCTGGATTCATCGGCGCTTTGTGTAAACTGGAGCCCGGGAAAATCAAGAGGATTATCTCCATTCTTAATGTATGCCCTTGCTTCTTCATCAAAACAGTCCAGATTATTTCTAAAAACCTGCGTTGCTGAAACTGCCAACGGACTGTCTACAAATACAGGTATGTTAATTATCTGATTATATTTTTCCGACTTTTTGTCCAGATGCTTGTTAAGTTCATAAATCATTTCCTGTGTTCTTCCCACAGCGAATGAAGGTATAATTATATTTCCGCCTTTTTTCACCGTGTCGGAGATAATATCCACAAATCTATCCACCTTGCTTTTTGAATCTACATGTAGTCTGTTACCGTAGGTTGATTCGATAACAAGATAATCGGCGCTTTCAATAACAGTCGGATCTCTGAGGATGGGAATGCCCTTATTTCCCAAATCACCTGAGAAAACGATTTTTGTTTCATCACCATTCTCCCCTAACCAGAGCTCAACAATAGAAGATCCAAGTATGTGTCCAGCGTCATTAAAACGTACCTTCACACCTTCGTGAAGCTTTGATACTTCATCATATCTTACACTTTGGAATAACCGTATGGAATCAACAGCATTCTGAAAAGTATACAAGGGCTTTTCAGGAATTTGCCCTGCTCTTTCCATTTTTCTGTTATGCCATTCATTTTCAAATTCCTGAATATGACCGCTGTCCGGAAGCATTATTGCGCACAATTCTACTGTAGGCTTAGTGGCATATATTTTCCCTTTGAATCCGTCAACGAATAGTTTGGGTATCCTGCCGCTGTGATCGATATGGGCGTGTGTCAGAACAACAAAGTCAAGCTCTGCAGGATTAAATGGAAAAGGTTCCTGATTCAATGCCTCCTCTTTGGAATGACCTTGAAACATACCGCAATCCACCAGAAATTTACATCCTTTTGCCTCTATAAGATAACAAGAACCTGTTACTGTCTTTGCTGCTCCCAGAAACGTTATCTTCATTTTCCACACCTCACAATTATGTTGGACGATAGATATTATATATCCATTAATAAACCCTCTGAAACATTAACCTCCAATTCTATATTCTTAATCTCTCCAGGTTCAATAAAAGTCAATTCTCCCCTTTTTCTAGCTTCGCTGCGCCCCTCAGTATACCAGGTGGCAGGTTCCAGTCCTACGACATAGTCTCCTTCTCCAATCTGTTTCCATTCGATAAAATATGGAAGCTGATTTTTGTTGAAAGTCAGGCTGACAGAAAGTCCATTAGTGCCTAAAGCTTTGTTGAAAAGTGCAGCAGTCACTTTACCGTCATCTTTCGGCAACGGATTATAGTAGAACACCTGCTCGTCATAACCGTGTTTGGGCTCGCCAAACACTTTACATTCATTGATTCCCTTCAAGGCCACTGCATTGCTTGCCTTCACCTCTGTGCCCCGGGGCAGAATCAGCTCAGTGGTCCCGTCCAGCAAAGGATAACCGAAATTACAGTGGTATAACAGCATTAGAGGCTGCGCCGTGTAACCGCAATTCTCGATGGCGTCACTTATTAAAAGCTTGTTTTCACCCAGTTTAGCTGTGATTTCCCGTGATAAAGTAATATTTTCACCAAAAACAGCTGCTTCCCTCATCCGCCCTTTAATACTCATGACGAATTCGTCTCCGACCCACTCGTTTGATACGCACAGGTCGTCTGCCGGTAAATTGGAAGCTTTTCCGTGTAAACCAAGCGGTTTTCCTTCGTCAACACAGGGAGCGCCCATATATGTAAGACCGCAGGTAGTCAGAAGGCCGGCGTAGAAGCTGCGCAAGAACTCCAATCCATTTAATTCACTTAATGCAGGAGCTACAACCCCTGTCTTTGATATATATCCGAAAGATATTCCTTTGTATTCGGCCCATGCTATATCCATTCCCCTATCCGGAAGAACAGTGAAGTTCAGTCCGCCGCCGGTTTTTACATCAACAGCTGTTACTCCTTTGGCTTTTCCTGATTCAAGGGTACACAATCTTGCCCCCGCCAGCTGTGAAATGTCTCCAACCCTTTTCATCAACTCTCTTTTTGTATATTCTCTGCCGTAAATTTTTGCCATACACATACATCCTTTCCTTGCATGGATTTTAATTAATTTTACCATAGATATGATAAAAGAAATAGAACAAAGAAATAGAATAATATCAATACATACATATTTTAAGCAAAACTTAACTATTGACATGAACATACCTTATACATTATACTAGTCATTGTCACTTTGCGGGCCTTTAGCTCAGTTGGTTAGAGCAACCGGCTCATAACCGGTTGGTCCGGGGTTCGAGTCCCTGAAGGCCCACCAAAAAGGCAGAGAACAGAGATCAGAAAACAGAGATCGGATTAAGTAAATATCTCAGACGTTTTTTACTTCATCTGACTTCTGATATCTGATTTCTTGCCTCTGAAATTTTTGCCCAGATAGCTCAGTTGGTAGAGCAGTGGACTGAAAATCCACGTGTCGCTGGTTCAATTCCGGCTCTGGGCACCATACGGAGGGGTTCCCGAGCGGCCAAAGGGGGCAGACTGTAAATCTGTTGTCGCACGACTTCGATGGTCCGAATCCATCCCCCTCCACCAAAAAAGACGTTAAAACAAACGTCTTTTTATATTTCCACATTATTTACTGTGATATCAGCTTTACTGCCGGTATATTGCTCTGGTGGTCAACAGTCATGTTAGGTTCTTTTTGTCATAGTGTTTAAATTCCAGTAAATCAAGTATGAAAATAAAAATGGGAATACCTATGATAAGACCCCAGACTCCCATAAAGTGCTCGGAAAGTATCAATATCAGAAATGTAAAAAACACCGGAAGCTCAGTTTTGACAGAATATAGCTTGGGATTCAGTATGTAGCTTTCAATAGCATGCAGAGCCAATATCATTATAATAACATATACAATTTCAATAAAGCCTCCCATGCGGAACGCAATAATAGAAAGCGGGATAAACGAAATAATCACTCCTGCGACCGGTATCAGGCTCAGAACAAATATCATCAAACCAAGTCCCAGTAATTGGTGAAACCCAAGGAACCACAAAGCGATTACCGACAGGACACTATTGCAAAGAGCAATTAAAATCTGTGCCTGTATCACTTTGCCGAAGGAATTTAAAAGCCTGCTTCCGAATTGCTGCATTATATTAAAGAAACCGCTTATCTTACTATCCCTAAACCCTGAAGCAAACCTCATCACCCTGTCTTTTTCAAGAATAAAAAATAAACTTAGAAGTATAGACATGAATAAGTACAAACCCCATTCTCCGATATTACCTGCAAGCTGGAAAAGGTAACTGGATTTGCCTTGAAGATACGAGCCAAAATCCATATTGTTCAATAAAGAAACCAGATAATCGAGAATTATATTGCCATATACTTTCCCTCTCTGGCTGGTAACTATCAGTGCAATTTCGTTAAAAATACTAACGACCTGATTAATTGCCACCGGTATGTACCTGTAAACTATGTACGCAAGAGTAGAAATCAGTATTATATATAGAATTAGTGTCAAAATCACTTTCTCTACTTTGAAGGGGACTATTCTTTCAATAGTTCTCTGTATGAATTTCTGTATACTATACATCAGGTAAATGAACAAAAACGTAAGAAGTAAAAGGTTCATCAGGTCTTTTAACAAGTATAGCATAAACCCCACTGCTATCAGAGCAAGAATCTTTTTTGTCATATCCTTTTTCAATAGTTCAGTTAACATCTCCATTATTTTTCTCCTGTTTGATTTTTACATCACTAGATTTTTAAATACGTTTATGCGCCATATATTATTCTCTAAAAGCACAACAAAAACTCAACTTATTTTAAATTTTATTGTAGCTGTATTAGTACTAAAGGCTATTGACAATTTCCTTAAATCTGTTGCCTCTCTCTTCGAAATTTTTGAACATATCAAAGCTGGCACTTGCAGGTGATAAAAGTATTATATCATTTTTCACGGCACAAGTATAAGCTTTTTCGACAGCTTCTTCCAAAGTGTGGCATTTGTAAATGGATATTTCCCTTCCCTTGCCACTTTTTCCAACCTCATTATAAAAAACCTTTTCGATCAACAATCCGGTCTGTCCAATCAATACGAGGCATTTTACCTGCTCCGTCAGTATTTGTCCCATATCATCATAGGGAATATTCTTATCATATCCGCCGGTTATAAGGATCAGCTTCTGCTTGAAGGATTTCATCGTAGCTATTGTCCTGGTTGGGCTTGAGCCTATTGAATCATTATAGAATTTAATTCCGTTCAGCTCTCTTACAAGCTCGTTTCTATGCTCAACACCTTTAAATGACCTGGCTACCTGACGGATAGCACCAGGTTCGACATAATCTACAACAGCGGCGGCGGCGGCAAGGTAATTCTCTGTATTATGTACTCCCGGCAGCTGTATTGCCTCTGAATTCATTATGATTTTTGAATCTTGCACTGTTTTATAAATAAAATTACAATCAGCATCCAGCATCATACCTTTTCCCATATCATGAATCCGGCTGAAGTACACTACTCTGCTTTCCGCTTCCTCCCCGAAATTCCTGACAATCTCATTATCATAGTTAAGAATTAATTGATCGTCTCCAGTCTGATATCTGAAAATATTTTTCTTGGCGTCTATATATTCTTCCATGGATTTGTGTACATCCAGATGATTATGTGATATGTTGGTTACAACTGCCGTGTTCAACCTGCATTTCATCGTATGGAGCTGAAAACTGCTTAGTTCCAGAACAACCATGTCATTTTCATCAATTTCGTCTATCCTGTCGAGCAGCGGTATCCCTATATTCCCGCCGAGCCAGCACTTAAAGCCCTGATTTTTTAACATTTCATATATCAAAGTGGTAGTAGTGGTTTTACCATCGCTGCCTGTTACAGCAAAGATTCTTGCCGGACACAGGTCGCAGAATACCTCCATTTCAGAGGTTATAACCGCACCGCGTTCACTCTCGGCTACCAATTCAGGTATATCAAACCGTACCCTGGGTGTTTTGAAGATGACGTCAAAGGCTTTTAAATTGCTCATATAGTCCTTTCCCAGACTATAATTGATTTTCAAGCCGTCAAGAGTCTTCATCTGCTCTCTTAGGTCCTTTTCTTCCGATTTATCGAAGGCAGTAATGTCAACACCGATTGCTGCAAGATATTTGATCAGCGGAGTATTGCTTATTCCAATCCCAAGTACTGCTACTTTTTTATCCCTTATATAATTTTTATAATCTGCCAGTTTTTGATTCATTGCTTCCTTCTCCTTAACCGTACTATAAATATATTAATTTTTCCACTTGCTTTTATCAAGTGTTTCTAGTAAAATTAATATTGCATTTTGATGAGCGGGAATGGCGGAATTGGCAGACGCGCTAGATTCAGGTTCTAGAGCTCGCAAGGGTGTGCAGGTTCAAGTCCTGTTTCCCGCACCAGAGGTTTCGGTATATTACCGGAACCTCTTTTATTTTGCAGCATTCTGCTAAAAAATAAAGGGACAGTCGCCTGTCCCATTAAGAACCTTTTATTTAATTATCCTTGCCATCTTTACTCCTTC
>VEPD01000229.1 GCA_012027035.1 Ruminiclostridium sp.
ATTTCCAAGGTGAAGGTCTTCCAGGATCGAGCTGCCGAAGGCCTCCAGTCCCCCAATTTCCTTAAGCAGTTTCTTCCTCATTGCAAATGCCGCTCCGGTAGCCCCAAGATCCATGCCGATTTTAGTCATGAAAGCCCAGATGAACACAGTTTCATTATTCTGTAAAAATGTAAAGAACCTGGTCCAGAAATCCCTGCCGCCCATATTAATCTGCCCGCAGGTAGTTATTCCCACCTTTTCATCTTTAAGCGGTCTGACCATCTTAAGCACAAAATCAGGCCGTATTCTAATATCGCTGTCACCGAAAAGAACAATGTCATATTTAGAGAGCTTCATGCCGTTGACCATATTTGAGCTTTTGCCGTTCAAGCCTGGTATTACAGGGTTGACAATAATTTGAGAATCTATATGGGCATATTTCCCGATAAAACTTCTTACTACATCTATTGCAGGATCTTCAGGTTCCTGAAAACTGAAAATATGCTCTACAGGCCCTTTATAATCCTGAATAAACCAACTTTCAAGGTTTTTTCCCAGTTCAAAATCAAGATCCTTTATAGGATGGATAATCGTCACACCAATATTTTCATCTTCTTCTGATGATTTCTGCAATTTGTTGGTCCAGTTCAGATGCAGCTTTACAAATATCAGCTGGCCTATCCAAAAGGAACAAAACAGGATTCCTACTGCAACTGCTGCATATAGCATGGCTACACTCCCTCACTGCATTTTGACCCGGGAATTTCAGTCCCGAAATCTGTACATTACTATATTTTTATATAATACTATATTATTATATAATGATTCATCCTTTTATACAACTCTTACAGGCAGGCATCGCTAAGGATTTTTACATATTATGTATATTGTTCCATCCATGGTAACATCCTTGTTTCCGGTCACTGCCGATAATCTATTAAATTCCTTTTGTAAACATTGTAAAGCTTTTTTAACTCGCTGACCTTTTCGGACATTTCAAGCTGCATGTCGGAAACCTTATGATATTCATGTTTATCAATGGCTTCACGTATCTTTGTAAAAAGGGATTTTTCCTTAATGGAATCTTTCATTAAATATTTTCTGACGCTATTGATCCTGCCCCATAATTCTTCATCAAAGTCTTCAAAGTTGCCATCACCATGTAGTTTTATACTTTTTCTTACCAACTCGGCATTTTCGGAAAGCAATCTCTCACTAAGCTCCAATGCCCATTGTACTGTTGTTGCCCTTTTATAGGATTCAAGTATATTGCTTTCAAATACCCCTCCTGAAGCCAATACCTTTGCTTTACCGGTATGATCCGTCAAATTCACGAGGTTTTCCCAGACAGTAGCCGGAGGTACTCCAAACATCTTGTTTCTTTCCTTATCGGAATAATGCTCGAAAACATCCTCTTCGCTCCTATACTCTCTGAATTGCTCCAGATATTCATCTTTTTCACCCATCTTTTTACAGAAGTTTTTTTCAAGCTCACCCGGCGTCTTTCCTGATTTAACAGCATATTTTATTCCGTCAAGCATTGCCTGGTTTATTGCCGCAACAGCCAGATAAGTATTGGTATGGGGGTTTGGAGATCTTATCTCAAACCTTATGGAAAGCGGGTTGTCCATATCCCTGATAAGTCCGGCCAATACTGTACGATTTCTCGAAGGCGTCTCCAGATCACTGCCTAATGAGGCAACTATGCATATGGGAGCTTCAAAACCGGGCTTCAGCCTGTTGAATGCATCATTTGCAGAAGTAATAAAGGGGTTGACCACCTCATAATTCTTCAATAATCCCATTATCGCACCCCACCCGATTCTACTCAGGTAATCCTTTTTAATGTTCCCCGGCGCAAACAGATTGACTCTTTTGCCGCTTTTAAGCTTTGCCACCGCATTTATATGCGTATGCTCTCCGCTTCCGGCAACTCCTTCCATGGGTTTTGCCATAAAGGTGACTTCCAGGCCGTTCAGCCTGAAAACTTCTTTTATCAGGATTCTTGCAAGCAGTTCATTATCCGCCGCTTGCAGAGCTGCAGAAAACTTCCAGTCAATTTCCAGCTGTTCCATTATCCTGTCAAGCCTGCCTTCCCCACTTACCCGGGCTTTGACTCCTCCCACTTCCTTGTGGCCCATTTCAGGTTTCAGTCCATATTTTTCAAGCAACAGCAGGGACTTTTCCAGTGAAGTACGTACATTGGACTTGGTCCTCTTCCAGTACTGTTCCTGCAGCACCTGTGATATGGATAATTCTTCTGTTTCAGCCTGCTCCTCCGGAGTTTTCACCCAGAATTCCAGCTCTGTAGCCGCTGTCACCACTATTTCAGATAAATCATCCGGATTTATTCCCAATTCCGAGGCTGTTTCAGGATTTTGGGCAAGAAGCTCCCTGACCTCACTATTGAAATGCTTTACAGAATTCTGAAGTATGGACCGTGAATCCACTCTTTGACCGTTATGCATCAAAAAGGATGGGATGCGCAGTGTGCCTACAGGCAGACCTGTAGCTGCATCCACATGCTCGTAATTGTAATCTATGAACCAGTTCACGGAAATATCCGCAATAAGGTCCACTTTACCATTGTTCAAGGTGGCTATCCCCGGCAGTACAACGCTGGAACCGTCCGTTTGCACACCTCCGCTTAAAAACTGGCCCATGTCTTCCAGAAAAGCTCCAATGGGAATTTTTTCGTCGGTATCGTTACCTCTGAGGTCAATACCTACAAGAGATACAAATTTCACTTCGGGATGATTCTTCAGAAGAGTTACGATTTCTTCATTTGAATACGCCCCTGAAGGTATTATGTAAAGTAATCCCGCCACATTCTTTCCAATCTCATTCCGATTCATTTTTTACCCTCCACATGTATTTATAAATTGCATTAAAACTATCAAATCGATTATAGCACATGGACATGTGAAAAAGAATAAAAAATGTTTACAATCTGCCTTTCAATCCGACAAGTTTGTCACGAAGCTCTGCAGCCCTCTCAAATTGAAGCTCCCGAGCCGCTTCCTTCATTTCCTTTTCTATTCTCTGTATAAGAGTTTCCAGAGTCTGTCTGTCCATTTCATCCAGATTTTCTTTAATTGAATATTTGACGCTATCTTCGGCAACCTTCATGGTTTCAATCACATCGCGGACACCTTTTTGTATGGATGCAGGTATGATGCCATGTTCGGTATTGTAATCCACCTGGATTTTTCGACGTCTGTTTGTCTCGCTTATAGCCTTGCTCATGGAATCGGTCATCCTGTCGGCATACATGATCACCTTGCCCTCTATGTGCCGGGCAGCTCTTCCTACAGTCTGAATCAGCGAGGTTTCCGAGCGGAGGAAGCCTTCCTTGTCTGCATCCAGTATTGCTACAAGAGATACTTCAGGTAAATCAAGCCCTTCCCTCAAAAGGTTGATGCCAACCAGCACATCAAAAACTCCAAGCCTGAGATCCCTGATGATTTCCATTCTTTCCAGGGTCTCTACGTCCGAATGAAGGTATTTGACCTTAAAATCCAGGTCGCCAAGGTAATTTGTCAAATCCTCGGCCATTTTCTTGGTAAGGGTGGTAACCAACACTCTATGACTTTTTTTTATTCTTTCGGATATCTCACCTATAAGATCGTCTATCTGTCCTTTTACAGGCTTCACGACAATCTCCGGATCGACAAGCCCCGTAGGCCTGATGATCTGCTCCACCACCTGCTGGGAATGCCTTCTCTCATACTGTGCCGGCGTAGCGCTTACATAAACCGCCTGTTTCACCTTTTTCTCAAATTCTTCGAATTTAAGCGGCCGATTGTCAAAAGCCGAAGGCAGCCTGAAACCGAATTCCACCAGGGATTCCTTCCTGGCTCTGTCGCCGTTGTACATGCCGCCGATCTGAGGTACGGATACATGAGATTCATCTATGATTACCAGATAGTCCTCCGGAAAATAATCCATCAGCGTAAAGGGAGCGCTTCCGGGCGTCCTTCCGCTGATATGCCTTGAGTAATTTTCTATCCCCTGGCAAAAACCGATTTCCTGGAGCATCTCCAGATCGTACCTCGTCCTTTGCTCCAATCTCTGAGCTTCCAGCAGCTTCTCCTGTGACCTTAACTCGCGAAGCCTCTCTTCAAGCTCCTGTTCAATGGTAACCATAGCTTTTTCCATTTTCGGCCTTGTAGACGCGTAATGGCTGGCGGGAAAAATAGCCGCATGAGACCTGATCCCCAGTATTTCTCCCGTCAGATAGTTGACTTCGGAAATTTTCTCTATCTCATCCCCGAAAAATTCGATCCGCAGCACCCTGTCGGTAGAGTCAGGAGGAAATATTTCCAACACATCGCCTCTTGCCCTGAATTTTCCGCGTTTGAAGTCAATCTCATTTCTCTCATACTGGATATCAACCAGACGCCTTATTATCTCATCCCTGTCCTTATGCATTCCCGGCCGCAGCGATACCATCAGTTCGGTATAATCCTCCGGATCACCCAACCCGTATATACAGGAGACGCTGGCAACAATAATGACGTCTCTTCTTTCAAACAGGGCTGCTGTAGCCGAGTGCCGCAGCTTGTCAATCTCATCGTTTATAGACGAATCCTTTTCTATATACGTATCGGTAGACGGAATATATGCCTCCGGCTGATAATAATCATAGTAGCTTACAAAATACTCGACGCAGTTCTCTGGGAAGAACTCCTTGAACTCACTGCAAAGCTGGGCTGCAAGAGTCTTGTTGTGTGCCATCACAAGGGTGGGGCGCTGAACCCTTTCAATCACATTGGCCATCGTAAATGTCTTGCCCGAGCCGGTCACACCAAGCAAAGTCTGGTGCCTGTAACCACGGTTCAGTCCGGTGACCAGCTTGTCCACCGCCTGCGGCTGGTCGCCGCACAGCTTGTAGTCAGATACTATTTTAAATTCAGGCATAATTCCTCCAAGAGCCACATCTATGTTTTATTCAATACCATAAATATTATAGCATATCATTTTCATTATTCAAACATATGTTTGGTAATTGGATAAAATAAAACCTGGGACACATGGCAGCTTAAATTTGAATTTTTATCCTTACCCACCAGATATCGGTTAAATCGGTACAGGAACCGGCATAATACACAGTAAGTATGTCATTGTCCCGCAAAATAGCTGTTGACGGAAAACCAACCGAAATTATTCAGTGTCACGTCATCGAGAAAATCAAATTTTTTCCTGCATCACCAAAAAGCTTGACAGCATTTTCACAAATTATCTTCTTCTTATCCGCATCACTTAATTCTGCATTGTCGATACGGGCTCTTTGCATGGGAGCGAAGTACAGCGGAGAATCCGTCCCGAATAATATG
>VEPD01000031.1 GCA_012027035.1 Ruminiclostridium sp.
ACTGATGAAAATATAACTTCCGCTATAAATTTCTGCAAACGCAGTCCCTCCGGCCAGCATTTGCAGAAAAATCGGAAGTAATATTTTCAGTGCTCCTTAGATACACAAAGTATCTGCGCCTCCATCCGCCTTGCCGAACAAAAAATCATCACGGAATCAGATGGCACATTTATTACCAGCCAAGCCCTAAAACAGAAAAGTAAATGGCCGATTGTAAAGTAACTGATCATGTATTATGTTTAAACTGCGGCAGCCATTTTTTATTGGCTTCAAACATTTCGTCCACCATCCGCTTGATTTCAGCAAGGCTCAAAACAGCTGAAGTTAGTGGATCAAAGCAAATTGAGTGGAACACCTTTCGCGGATCTCCGGTGATAGCAGCCTCGACTGCCAGTTCTTCACAGCGGGCGCTGGTATTGACAAGCACAGCCAGGTGCTCGGGCAGGGATCCCACATGCATCGGATCCAGGCCGCGTCTGGAAGCAAGCACCGGAACTTCAACACAACAGCCTTCGGGCAGATTGTCTATCAAACCGAAGTTGCGGACATTGCCGTTAAACTCAAACATTATGCCGTCCCCAAAGATTGCATTGAAGATATAGGCTGCATATTCATGCCCTCTTTCCAAATCAACTTTATCCTTTGTCAGCCATTCATTTATCTCATTCTTCCACGTACTCTCCCTATTCAGATATTCTTTCATGATATACCCATAAACTCCGGGATTCCAGCCTGTACCATGAGTGCAATACTTTTCAATGAGGTCGGGCCTTTTCCTGAACCAGGCATTATATTCCGAATTGTGTCCGCTGGACTCTGTTACGTAATAATCCAGGTTCAGGAACATTTCATTCCTGACGATCTCTTCATTATATATTTCAGGCTTTGCGGTTATCGCTTCACGGATAAGCGGATAGGCGTCCCTGCCGTTCCATTTGTATTCGAGATAAAAGGCCTGATGGTTGATGCCTGCACATTTATATGTTATATCATCCATTGATGCGCCTATCCATCTTGCAAGCATTTCGGCGGTACCCTGTACGCTGTGGCACAAGCCTGATATTTGCACCTTGCTCTGCCCTTGCATGGCCCTGCACAGCATTGCCATAGGATTGGTATAATTAAGGAAAATCGCATTCGGACAATATTGCTCAATATCCCTGGTGATATCCAGCATTACTGGGATGGTCCTCAATGCCCTGAATATGCCTGCCGGGCCCCTGGTATCACCTACATTGATATCCACGCCGTATTTCTTCGGTATTTCTACGTCGGAACGCCAGATATTCACTCCGCCGGCCAGGATTGTGCAAATCACTCCATCCGCATCCTTCAGAGCTTCAGCCCTGTCCCTGGTAGCAATAATCTTTGCAGGATAATTCCCTGCGGCAACTATCCTGTCAACGGCTTTCTTTATTGCCGAAAGCCGGTCGCTATCGATATCCATAAGTGCAATCGTACTGTCGGACAATGCCGGAAATGACAGCATATCTTTCACCAGTCCCCTTGTAAAGCCGAAGCTTCCCGCTCCGATAAAAGCTATTTTCTTCATAATCATGCTTGTCTCCTTAAGTTAAGATTCTGTTACTGATGATCTACCCACTTTATTAATTTTATTACTTTTTTTATATAAGTAAATGGAAACATGCTATAGAAATATGGTATAATGCTGTATGGGTGATTAATACAATGGAGACAGCATGCAGGCGCACAGAAGTACAAGTGCCGCTTTATAGCCTTAATAATTCAGACCTGAATATGTATCAATGCGGTATACAAAACTGTGATCCGGGTCATTTTTATGGTCCTGCAGTCAGAGATCACTTTCTCATTCACTACGTATTAGCCGGTAAAGGTAAATACTGTTTCGACGACAAGGTTTATTATTTACAAAAGGGACAGGGCTTTTTGATTTGTCCCGGCAAAATCACATATTACCAGGCGGATCTTGAGGATCCCTGGACTTATACCTGGGTGGGTTTTCACGGCCTGAAAGCGGAGGCGTACCTGAAAGAGGCTTTATTAACTGAAGGCAATCCCATATTTACTTATGACAAAGATGACAGCATGGCAAAATGCTTTACTGAGATGATAGCAGCGAAAAAATGCCAGAAAGCCCGGGGAATACGCGCGTTGGGTTACTTGTATGTTTTTCTGTCACAACTGGTGGAGGAATGCGCAAATGACAGATTTATAGATTATCCCAGCAACCGGAAGGAAATATATTTAAGGAAAACCATTGAATTCATTGAAATGAATTATTCAAGAAAAATCGCTATAAATGACATAGCCGGATATATCGGACTTGACAGGAGCTACCTCGGTTCCATTTTCAAGCAGAAGCTGAACACCTCGTTACAGGATTTCCTGATAAATTACAGGATCAACAAAGGCTGCGAGCTGATGAAGAATGAGAATCTGGCTGTCGGCGATATTGCAAGATCCGTTGGATATGAAGATCCTCTGCTGTTCTCAAAGACATTCAGAAAAATTAAAGGTATGCCGCCGAGAGAATATCGGAAAAGGTATCATACTGTATGGAAATAACTTATAAATAAAAAATTTAACTGAAGGAAAAGGCTGGAAATGTTATTGGAAAGATTGAAGGAAAAGTTTTGTCCTTGACATTAAGCAGTATTAGCTTTAAAATGTAATTACTCCAAACAAGGGCATTTAACTCAGCTGGTAGAGTGTCATCTTGACGTGGTGAAAGTCACAGGTTCGAGTCCTGTAATGCCCACCAGAGCCCCCTGATATAATATATCGGAGGGCTTTTGCTTTACGAAGCCGCTTATTTCCCTTGTTATCTCATGTTTTACCTCCGCACAGTCTTTTTTGATAATGATGATTTGTTGATTCGCATGATTCGCATTTTAATCTCCTGTTTTGCTCCATCTAACTCCAATAGACATATATTTCAATAAAGCTTTTTTCAAAGTCAATGACTGCTTCTCCATATTGTGCGCCACCGCCGGGTTTAATTATATATTTTTGTTTTGAATCATTAATATTCTCAATTTCTGCATCAGCTAAACCAGGAGACGCTGCAATCCATTTTTCTAAATCAGTTTTAGGAAGGTAAAAGCTTGAACGAAAACTTCTTGTAAACGGGCCTCCTTCAGTTTTTATATTAAATTCTGTTCTTGATTTTGGAATTGGGGCTAACCTTCCCCATTCCAATGTAGTTTTTAGCATAAAGCTCTTTGCTATTGGGTTTATATTATCAATCGCATTTGAGTTTAATAAATATATCGTAAAAAGTGTAATTATTATAATTACTACACAAATAATAATAGCAGCTATAACTAAAACTTTTTTTACCTTCATTTGTGAATCCCTCTAATATGATTAAATAGTAAATATCTTAAACTTGCCCGCTTTTTAACATTTCAACATATCTTTGCTTATTAAAAATCCTATGCGTTATGAACTTTCCATTAATTATTACGTTAAAAACCCCATATGGAGAAGGTGCATTTTGAGCTTCGAGATGTGTTTCAATCTTGTGAAATTTGATATCCATATTACATTCTTTTGATGCTTCAATAATATTATTTAAAGCATAATCAATTATAGGACATTGATCTGAATATATGACTGTTAATCCGTCACCATAAATTAAAGCTCTTTCTTCCCATCCTTTATTAAAACCCGGTAATGGCGCTTCTTTAAATTGTTTAACAAATAGCTCAAAATATGGTGGTGCATTTTCAATTTTCTTGAACCCATTTTTCAAAAAATATTTTTTATCGTTAACCCAGGGTTTGCTACTTGTAACGACTGCGATTCCATTTGTATGCTCCGAATCCTTAATACATTCATTTAGTAGGTAACTACCATAGCCTTTTCGTGTTTGCCTACGCAATACGTATAAACAATGTATTACGGTATATCCTTTAGCCCTGATTGTCCTCCATGTAAATTCTCCAGGGACATATTCAATCATGCCCGTTTTTATACCTTCTTCATTTACAGATATTTTAATGCGTAGCCCCTCTTTATATCGTTTTTCAAACCAACGAGCTTTCCTGTTTATACCATATTTATACTGGTCTTCACTTCCACAAAACATTCCAATATCAAGAATATTGTCTGGTGTAATTTCAATAACTTTGAGATTATTCATTATCAGTCCCCCTTATTCTTATATAATGGCATGTTTAATAGTCAATGTACCTTCTTTTATATGATAGTCAATCCTGTTCATCTCACAAAAATCAATAACCTGTAAGCTTAGATTATTGTAAAATTCCCTGAAATTCGGGTACTGTGTTATCAAAGAATTATAATTTGTCCTGCCAAAAATAATCCTATCGGTAAAACTAACCGCGTCAAGTATTTCTTGAATATCCTGCTCTATTATATTTGGAGTTGGATAAGGCTCAATGCTTACCCAAGTTCTACAGCCTTTTTTATGAAGCTCATATAAGCTTCCGATCCTATCTTCATATGAGGCAGCAAATGGTTCAATCTTTTTCCTAAAATCCTCATTCAAAGAAATCAACGTTATACCAAATTCATTTTCAAGCGGAAATTTTGCAAGTTCCAAAGGCAAAAGGCTTTTTGTAAGTGCTGTACACTTTATTCCAGCATTATTTAACTCTCGGATTATTTCAATACTTAGAGCCGATATTTCATCATATTCATACATAAAAGGGTCAGTTGTAAAGCAAAGATGCACAGATGCTATTTTATCTTTATATTTAGGAATCTCTTTACATAACAATTCAATTGCGTTGCAAACTAATTTAGGTTGAATCCATTCTTCATATGTTTTTGCTTTGCCGAATCTCTTTGCCATCAGAAAAGCATAGCATGGATATTTGCAACCATGTGAGCAGCCTTGTATATGGTTTATGGTATAGTCGCCATATTCAACTCCGGTTTTATAAAGCAATGTTTTTCTTACAATAAAGCTATTTATTTTTTTCATTTCATAACCTCATTTTCCGGAATATTTTAAAATATGATCCGCTCCATTAAGAGCTAGTCTTATCGCTTTTTGGCTTTCATTTGAAACCGCAAAGCAGAATAAGAATAAAGGGCAGTTTTTTGTATTATATAGTATTCTTGGATTATCGGCAACTGCAGCGAATATAGTTTTTAGCCTGCTATAAATATATTTTTTCAATTGTACTTCATTAACCTCTTTATTAAAACGCTGTCCTTTATCAAATAATGACATCTGCATGTCCGGTTTATAGAATTCCTCAAACCAACCATCATCGCCAAATATTTTGTTTAACTTATTCCTCCATGACTCTTGAATTCTGCCATCCTTCTTTAACATTCTATTTGCTGCACTAAGAGGGAACAGATACCATACATCAATTGCTTTCGTAGCAGCAATAATTTTTAGTGTTTCCCATTCAAGCTCTGTAGCATACGGGTCAAGAAACATCAAAGCCCTGTTTTTGTGCCAATCTGTTTTTTCACAAATATTCTTTAGTGCAGTATTACAATCTTCATTATTAACGCTTACTTTATGTTGAACATGCGGGAATTCTTTATTTACCAAAATACTTAATTCTTTAGCATAATCATGGTTTTTCTCAATAAAAATGTACTTATGAACATATTTCAATATTCAAATATTTTTACATGATTGACATCCGGAATGAAATGATGAATAAGGCAATAAAAAAATGCTACCATTCCCCGCTGGCTGAACAAAATTGTACCATATATCCACTATATCTTTAATAATGAAAATACTCCGGTAGGCTTTCATTCTCCTGAATATACTTTTTTACCTTCTGCAATGCTTCTCTTGGTTTGACTCCTCTTTTCAACGCCTCATCATATTCCCTTAACCAATATTCTTTTAATTTGTATTCACGAAGCAGATCCAGCAGAACATATAAAGACGTTATACAATTCTCTAAGTTCTGATACCAGCATCACATAAGCATTCCAAATCTATTGATTTTAAAAGCAATTTAAATTAATGTTAACTATATAAAGCAGAAGGTTGTCTAACCACTCTCTTTCTAAAATCGGATTATTAATTGCTGCAATACATATTGCTCATTCAACGCTTCCAAGTTCAATATTTTTAGCTGTTAAAAGGTTTGTCAAATCCGGCACTTTCATATCCTTGCTACGCCGGTATCCCTTGCAGCTTTGGCAACAGCTTCAGCCACTGCCTTGCCTACTCTTGGGTCGAAGGGTGCAGGCATGATGTATTCTTCGTTAAGTTCGCTATCGTCCACCAATGAAGCTATTGCCCTTGCTGCAGCTATTTTCATATTATCGTTGATATCCCTTGCCCTTACATCCAGCGCACCTCTGAATATTCCCGGAAACGCCAGCACATTGTTTATCTGGTTTGCATAGTCGGACCGTCCGGTGCCGATTACCTTTGCCCCCGCCGACTTTGCGTCCTGCGGCATGATTTCGGGCACAGGGTTGGCCATTGCAAAAATTATCGGATCCTTAGCCATATCGGCAACCATTTCCTTTGTTACCATACCCGGCGCGGAGAGGCCGATAAATACATCAGCCCCCACCAGCACATCCTTCAGACTGCCCTTTTTCATATCAAGGTTCGATATTTCAGCCATCAGTGTTTTTTCCCCGTTCAAATTATCCCTACCCTTATAAATAGCGCCCTTAGTATCGCAAAGTATCACTTTTTTCAAGCCCATGCTCATAAGAAGCCGTGTGACCGCTATGCCTGCAGCACCGGAACCGTTTACTGCAACCGATATTTCATTGATGTCTTTTTTTACTATCTTCAGGGCATTCAGCATTGCTGCCAGTACTACTACAGCAGTTCCATGCTGGTCATCGTGAAATATGGGAATGTCGCATACTTTCTTAAGTCTTCTTTCAATTTCAAAGCATCTTGGCGCTGATATGTCTTCAAGATTAATTCCCCCAAAGCTTCCAGCCAACAGCTCTACTGTTCTTACTATATCATCAACACTTTTTGACCTGACGCATAGCGGAAAAGCATCAACATTGCCAAAAGATTTAAAAAGCACGCACTTTCCTTCCATAACCGGCATTCCGGCCTCCGGTCCTATATCTCCCAGTCCCAGCACTGCTGTGCCGTCGGTTACAACTGCGACAAGGTTCCACCTGCGGGTATACTCATATGAAAGATCCACATCTTTTTGTATGGCAAGACAAGGCTCTGCAACACCAGGCGTGTAAGCCAGCGAAAGATCCCTTTTATCCTTCACCGGCACCGTGCTTGTTACTTCTATTTTGCCTTTCCATTCACCATGCAGCTTTAATGATTCTTCCTGTATCGTCATTCGTTTTACTCCTTTAAGATTGTTTAATGTTAAAACTTATTTTACATTTTCATCCCGGGAATTACAAGCATATAACTGCAAAAAAAAGATTTAATGGAAAAAATCCATTAAATCTCTGGTTCTTCACCCTTAAGGGCTTGTCCAGCAATGACTGTACCAAGCATTCCGGCTGATTTTCCGTCGCAGATGTCAGCTTAGGGATACACAAAGTATCTGCGCTTCCATCCGCTTTGCTGAACAAAAAATCATCACAGAATCAGATGGCACATTTATTACCAGACAAGCCCTTATTTACGCCTTCTTGGGCTCAGGCAATCTTGCATACTTGATTATCAGAGTTACAAATATGAAGGAAATAATAAGTTCCGGCAAAAGGTACGTGCCGTTGTATAAAATAGAATAAATCAAAGGGCTCTGTCCTTCAGGCGCATAACTTGCAAATACTACCACTCCTGAAAGCACATGGCATAAGAACCTCCCAAAGATTCCAACAACAGTGCCTGTAAGCATTCCTTTAATCTTCTTACTAAAAAATCCTGCAAGGCCTATCATTCCGTATGCTATCGGATAATCGAACAGCAATGAAACCGGATGAAAGGAATACTTCGTACCAATTATAAAATCCATGATTCCCGCAACTGCGCAAACAAATATTCCCTTTTTCCCACCCCATCTGAATGAGAATATGAGCAAGGGTACCATGGCGCCTGCTGTAATAGTGCCGCCCATCGGCATTTTAAGAACCGTTATTTGGTTTAATATCAGAAACAATGCTAGAACTATCCCTGCTTCAGCAAGCATCCACGTATTAAACTTCTTCATTTTCTACTACCTCCCCAAGAATATAGTTTTCAACCTCTCTGATGGGAGACACAATAAATAGGGATGATTCTGTTTTACATACAAAAAACCCTCTTACCTGATAAGGATAAAAGGGTCATTTCCGTGAAAAATGTGTGTCACCTATGCTCCCTCCGCCGGCATTATCCGTTTCAGGTTTGATGGGTCGGAACTTTTCAGTCCCCTCTCAGCCGGATTTATCCAGCTCCCCAGATTTTGTTAAGTTGTGTCTATATCATAATTCAAATGCCCGTGTATGTCAATATAATTAATATATATTCATATATATTCACGAAATTCATGTATAAATAGACAAATCATATGCAACATCGAATTATGCAGCAATATGCCTTGTTTTTTCACATTGTTGCAAGAAATAGAAATCGGCTCCTATTTTTGACTGCCAAAAATTCTGTGCTTCTGCTTATCAAGAAGCAACAACAGTGGATATCCCAGCACATAGCAGGCAATAACCTCGCCAATTGCGACAAAACCCATAGTCGGAAGCATTGGCAGGTTTGCAGAAAGCTTTAGTATTACAGCAACAGCAACAGCATTTATTATCACCGGCGGCAGCGGAGCAAGGAGCTTTTTGGGCATTTTCCACGTAATATAGGCAGCCAATAAGGTAGCCAGGCTTCCAAGAACAATATCGTAAGGGCCGTTCCCTACAAACAGATTGGCAGCCAGACACCCCGCAAACAATCCCGGTATTGCGGCAGGAGTGAAGAACGCCAGGACAGTTAGCGCTTCCGATACTCTTACCTGTATTTGCCCTGAGCCTCCCGGAATTAAAATTGTCAATGCTGCATACAGTGCCGCAATGATTGCCGCTTCTGTGATAAAACGAGTTTTTCTCATATGAATTAATCCCTTTCTTTTATATCCGGAACCAATCCATAATAAAGATGCACCCTCGTTGCGGGTTCCGGCGATAAAAGCCGGATTAACTCTGCATGGAGGAATACTTAAAACAAAAAAGGGGCTTTCAGCCCCAAACATACTAACAAACTGCAATGTAATACAATACAGTTATTCCGTAGTTTTGTTTAGAGACAGGATGGTTCCGAACTGTCTTATTTTATTATATGTGGTATTATAACACCAAAATGCTTATCCGGCAACACTCTTATCAATAATTCGCATAAAGCATCATTCTCTTATCGGGAGCCATTTTAGAACTCTCTGGATCATCCTGTCCCAGTAACCCCATTCATGTATACCGGGTTCCTCTTCGTAAAAATAATCAAACGGCAGCTTTTTCATAAAATCCCGAAACCTTATGTTGTCTTCATATAGAAAATCCTCCGTGCCGCAGCACTGGTAAATGCTGGGCTTTACCTCATTGGAAGCAGCGACTTTTTCAGCAAGGTAAAACAGATCATCCTTACTTCCCTTTAATTTGTCAATGTCTTCAAATATCAGGTCAAGTTCAAAGTTTTTATCTGTTGGCGGATAACCGGCTATATCCACTACCCCCGACAGACTGGCAGCAGCCGCAAATCTCTCCGGATAACCCAGCGCCAGCTTCAAGGCTCCATATCCACCCATGGAAAGGCCGGCGGCAAATGTGTCCTCACGTTTGTCTGAAACCGGAAAGAATGATTGTGCTATCGCCGGCAGCTCTTCACTCATAAAAGTTCCATATTTATATCCATATTTCATGTCCGTATAGAAGCTTCTGTTGACAGCCGGCATTACCACGGCAAGCTCCCTCTGTTCCGCATACCTCTCAATTGAGGTTCTGCGAAGCCAGGCTGTATGGTCATCTGAATGACCGTGAAGCAAATAAAGTACTGGTGATTTTTTTCCCTTCAGACATGACGTCTGCGGGAGTATGACATTCATAGCAGTCCCGATACCCAGCGTCTCGGAAAAAAAGTTACATTGCAGCAAAGCCATAGTAAAATTCCCCCAAACTAATATTTAATTCAACGCTACAGCAACGGACATCAATCCGGCAGGACAATAACCTTATCATCTTTTGATTCCTTATAGAGTACAAATTTATTGCCAATAACCTGGACGACATCCGAACTTGTAAGGCTTGAAATTTCTTCAGATATCTCTCTGGCATCTGACATGGAATTCTTCAGCACCGCCGCCTTTACAAGCTCTCTGGCCTCCAGTGCATCATTAAACTGCTTTATCATATTTTCGCCTATCCCGCCCTTGCCGACTTGAAATATCGGCTCGATACCGTTGGCAAGGCTTCTGAGATAGCTTCTCTGTTTACCGGTTAACATTATGTAATCTCCCTTTTTAATATAACCTTTCTGCTCTGACCTCTGACCTCTGGTTTCTGCCTTTTCGGTGTCCCCGCACCTTGTTACCTCTGATATTCAAATTCAAAATCATACATCTTTACAGTATCGCCTTCGTTGATCCCCATTTTTTCAAGAGCATCAACAATTCCCTTTGTCCTGATAGCTCTCTGAAAATACTGCGAGGACTCAAAAATTCCGAAATTGGTTGAGCCGACTATCTTTCTTACCCAATTACCCTCGACAATATAGTTTTTACCTTCTTTTCTTATATTGAAGGGCTCCTCATCTGCAGCAACATACACCGCTTCTTCCTCAATATCGTCTGTTATAAAGGTATCGGGCAATTTGGAAAGCATTTCGGCTGCATACAACATTAACTCCCTCATACCGCTGCCGGTTGCAGCCGAAATCGGGAATACTTTATAACCATCCTTTTCAAGGGTATTTGTGAATTCCGGCAGATTTTCCTTCCCCCTGGGAAGATCAACCTTGTTTGCAGCAACTACCTGCATCCTTTCAGCCAGCTTGGGATTGTACTGCTTCAATTCATTATTGATAACCTCAAAATCCTTCAGCGGCTCCCTGCCATCAACTGCTGCCACATCAACAACATGCACAAGCAGCTTCGTCCGCTCGATATGCTTAAGAAATTCATGGCCAAGTCCCACGCCTTCATGGGCGCCTTCTATAAGTCCTGGTATATCTGCTATTATAAAGCTTGTGATACCCTCAAGGTTTACAACGCCGAGGTTGGGCTCAAGAGTGGTAAAGGGATAATCCGCTATTTTCGGCTTTGCAGCCGAAGAATTTGACAAAATGGTTGACTTGCCCGCATTGGGAAATCCCACAAGACCAACATCGGCAAGCAGCTTTAATTCCAGAATAACACTGAATTCCTCCCCGGCGTCACCGTTTTTTGCAAAACTGGGTACCTGCCTTGTAGAGGTTGCAAAATGCTGGTTACCGGCGCCACCCTTGCCGCCTTTAGCCAGAATGACCTGCTGGCTGGATTTCGTCATGTCGGCAAGGATGTGGGAAGTGTTTTCATCCTTTATAATTGTACCGGGGGGTACCTTTATAACCAGATCTCTTCCACTCTTTCCCGAGCAATTTCCCGCTCCGCCGTTTTCACCGGATTCAGCCATATATTTTCTTTTATACTTGAAATCGATAAGAGTCCTTAATCCTTCATCCACAATAAATACTACATTTCCGCCCCTGCCGCCGTCACCGCCGTCCGGGCCGCCTGCAGCCACATATTTTTCCCTGTGGAAGGATACTATACCGTTCCCGCCGTCGCCTGCCTTTACAAATATCTTTGCACTGTCTGTGAACAAAAGTAATACACTCACCTTTCAATTCTTCCTATATAGATATTCTTATCAAAATACCTGTTTTTATGTCTTAGGTCAAATCTCAGAAACTTAGGTCCTACTCAATTTCAGGACAACCTATGGTCATCCCGGCAGGGACAATTCACGGCACAGGAACATTATATACAAAAAAACCCGGTCACCCGGGCTTTTTTACATTGTTATAATGCTTACCTGTTTTTTGTCCTTACCCAATCTTCCAAACTTGACTTTGCCTTCAGCAAGTGCAAAAAGTGTATCGTCTTTTCCTATTCCCACATTTTCACCGGGATGGATACTGGTACCTCTTTGCCTTACGATAATGTTTCCGGCCAGTACGAACTGTCCGTCTCCCCTTTTCACTCCGAGTCTCTGGGCCGCGCTGTCACGACCGTTCCTGGAGCTGCCTACTCCCTTTTTATGGGCGAATAACTGAAGATTTATTTTTACCATGGGTTACACCTCCTCTTTCAAATTTAGTTAAACGCTTATGCCGGAATGAATCCGGCATAAGCTCACGCAGGCTACGCCTGCGCACCCCGCTTTCGCGTGGTGTTTGACCAACGTC
>VEPD01000364.1 GCA_012027035.1 Ruminiclostridium sp.
CCCCAGTTCAGGGTGAGAGTCATGACGATTTACTCCCTTGAATTTGATAGCCTTGCCATTGACCAGTATCACTGAATCCTTTACTTCAATTTTCCGGAAACCGACTTTTTGCAGGATTATTTCATCCTCCAGATAAAGATAAAGGCCATAAAGTCGCGGCGTTTCGGCAGACCAGAGCTTCGGTTTTGATACCCTGATTCCGACAGTCCCCTGTCTTTGCATGACAGCAGTTTCATCAAACAGTACAGTCCCATCAATATCCTTCAATACTGTCCTTATTTGCGAAGCTGCACCAATCGAAAGCTCAACCTCGCAAGCAAGGATCCCCTCCTCAAAATTGCCGTTTAACTCTGTTTTTACAAACACATCCGAAATGTGGATTTTATTCCTTTCTAACAGGTAAACCTCCCTGAAAACACCCGAAAGCCTCCACATGTCCTGATCTTCCAGATAGCTTCCGTCGCACCATTTTAGGACCATGACAGCTATGCGGTTTTCACCTGGCTTCAGATACCGGGTTATATCAAACTCGGAAGTCATACGGCTTACCTGACTGTACCCCACCGGTTTTCCATTCACCCAGACATAAAAACAGGAATCTACCCCTTCAAATACAAGGAATACATCCTTCCCGCCAGAACTCTCAACAGTGAAATCGCGAATGAAGAGACCGGCAGGATTATTGTCCGGTACAAAGGGAGGATCGCAGGGATATGGGTAATTGATGTTGGTATAATGGGGTTTGTCGTATCCATGCATTTGCCAGTTTGAGGGAACTATCAGATTATCCCAGGCACTTGCATCGTAATTTTCGGAATAGAAGCCGTCCTCCACCGTGCGGACAGAATCATGATACTTGAATTTCCAAACCCCATTCAGGCTTTTATAATATTTGGAATCCCCCCGCAAGCCTTTTTCAGCTTTTGCCTCATTTTGGTAAGGTATAAAATAGGCATGAGGTTTTTCACAATTAACATGTAGCACATCCGGGTTTTCCCAATACTTTTCTATAAAAAACATGATTGTACCTCCCTGGTAATATTATAGTAAATTCGGAAACTCAAACCCCTGTCATTGTCATTTTTAGTAGTATCAGGACTGCTGATCGTTTACGTCAATCATGACCTTCATGACGTTGCTTTTTTGTTGTTGGATAAATTTATATGCCTTTAGATAATCCTTAAAGGCAAAATGGTTGGTGATAAGCGGTTTGAGTCTGATACCACCGTTTTTAATAAGCTCCATGGCCTTCAAATAATCGCACCTCTGATACATAAGGGTACCAATGATCCGCAATTCTCTGTCCTGAACAAGCCCCATATCTATTCCGGCCTTTTCACTGAATACTCCTACTGCAATAATATCGCTTCCTTTTCGCGCAAAGCTGACAGCCTGGTCAATAGTAGCATTTACGCCTACGCACTCCAATATGAGATCCGCTTTATCAGGACCGAATTTTTCTTTTATCGCTCTCTCAATATCTGCTTTTGCACTGTTAAGACAATAATCTATGCCGCATTTTGCAGCTATCTCCAGGCGATATTCACTTAAATCGGTTATTATAACGGCGCCGGCGCCTTTGGCTTTAGCTGCCTGTGCTACAAGATTACCTATAGGACCGCCGCCCAGCACCAATACTTTTTTGCCCGAAACGTCTCCACCTCTTCCGAGAGCATGTACGGCAACTGCGACAGGTTCTACCATCGCACCTTCATCGAAGCTTATTCCGTCAGGCAGCTTTAAAACCCTCCCGCCATCTGCGGTAAAAAACTCCGACGCTGCTCCTTCAGTCTGGAAGCCCATGACTTTCAGCCCGTCACAAATATGATAGCTGCCCTGCCTGCATGGATAGCACCTGCCGCATGTCACTTGAGGCTGAATCGTCACTTTATCGCCTGTCCTGAATTCCGTCACCCCTTCTCCTGTTCTTACCACCTCTCCCGACACTTCATGGCCCTGCACCACAGGATAGGGTGTAAATGGGTGCTTTCCATGATACACATGTATATCGGAACCGCACACACCGATTCGCATGATTTTTATTAATACCTGTCCGGATCCCGGTTCGCATATTTCTTTCTGTACAAATTCAATTTTGCCGGGAGCAGTCATTACTGCCTGTAACATATTGCCTCATCTCTCCATTTTTCAGTATCATCAAGCTACATCATCTGTATTTTTCAAAAGTCCGAAATACCTTACAGCATTATTGTAGCATATATCCTGTACCATTTTCCCCAGAAGCGCCATATTATTAGGAGCTTCTCCTTTTTCCATCCACTCCCCTATCATATTGCAAAGTATACGCCTGAAATATTCATGCCTTGTATACGAAAGAAAGCTTCTGGAATCTGTCAGCATCCCTACGAATCTGCTCAATAAGCCAAGATTCGCAAGCGCCATCACTTGCTTTATTATACCGTCCTTTTGGTCATTATACCACCATCCGGAACCAAATTGCATTTTCCCCGGAATGCCATCCCCCTGGAAACACCCGGTAATTGTGCCCAGAACCTCATTGTTTGCAGGGTTCAGGCAGTATAGAACCGTCTTGGGAAGCTCTCCTGTTTCATCAAGAGCATTCAACATTTTCGACAAAGCCTCGGCAAATGTAAAGTCACCAATTGAATCAAAGCCTGTATCCGGTCCAATAAGTTTCAGCATCCGCCGGTTGTTGTTCCTGATAGTTCCGATATGAAGCTGCATTACCCAATTTCTGCGGGAATATTCCCTTCCCAGGAATAAAAGAACCTGCGTCTTGTATTTTTTTATTTCACTTTCAGTCAAGACCTCGCCTTTCAAGGCCTTCTCCAGTATTACTGCGGCTTCGGTTTCGCTTCCTTCACAGAAAACTATGGGGTCGAGAGCATTATCCGATAATCTGCAGCCTGCCCGGTGGAAAAAATCCATTCTTTGGCGCAATGCATTTTTAAGGTCGTCAAATGTTTTGATTTTCAGTCCTGTAACCGTACCAAGCTTTCCCAGCCAGGCAGAGAAGCCTTCCTTGTCAATATTGATCCCCCTGTCAGGCCTGAAGGAAGGTAATACCGCCACATCAAAGGAAGCATCGCCGGCTATCGCCCGGTGATATTCCAGTGAATCAGCCGGGTCATCCGTTGTACATATCACTTTTACATTGGAACGCCTTATCAATCCCCTTGTGCTGAATCCATCCCTCCTGAGCATTTCATTGCAGACTTCCCATATTTCTTCCGCAGTGCCGGGAGAAAGCAGCTTGTCTATCCCGAAAAACCTTTTCAGTTCCAGATGAGTCCAGTGATAAAGAGGGTTGCCGATGCAATAGGGCATGGTTTCAGCCCATTTCAAAAACTTCTCCTTATCGTCTGCATCCCCCGTTATGTATCTTTCGTCAATTCCATTGCTTCTCATTGCCCTCCATTTGTAATGATCTCCGCCCAGCCAGATTTCAGTTATATTCGTGTATTTTTTATCCTCTGCTATCTCCCTGGGTTTAATGTGGCAATGGTAATCATATATCGGCATGCTTTTTGCATAACGGTGGTATAGATCCACTGCAAATGCATTATTCAGTAAAAAGTTCTCATCCATGAACTGTTTCATTGTAATACACTCCTATCGATATAATACATCGATCAACTGCAATTCTCAAACCGGCTGCCTGATACTACAGCGGCAATTTCATTATTATATCGGCATATATGCGCCTTGCAGGATTAGTGCGAACGCTTCAACGCACTAATCCTACAAGGATAAATTGGTAATTGCCGCTGTAGTACTTATCCCCAATTTATCCGCATGTTTTCCTATATGCTTCTCAAGGGCCATATAATAGGCTGATTCCTGCTTGTTCAAAGTTGTATATATCTCATCTTTGAATCTTGATGAACCGTCGGCATTTTTTGCCAACAGTATCAGGCCATAAGTTATATGCAGCACCTGCCTGGAATCATCCATATTCATAAGTGCAGGAAGTTCATTGTCGCTTAATTTGTCAAGGGAGGGAATATTGGCCGGATTGGCGCTTATATAATAGTATTTTTTAGCTTCCGCCAGCTTTTCCAGGGTAAATTCATGCATCCTTCTGTAAAGCCCGGGATTTTTATTGGCTATGATCCTTACAGCCTCAAGCCAATTGGTTCCGGCAGTTTTCAAATGATATACTCCGCCGGTTTTTTCGCCTATGACCGGAAATACTGTAAACTTATCGCTTCCTGAGTGTATACTCAGCTTATATCCCAGCTTCTCCGCTATTTTTGTATGTATTTCAAATTCCTTTGTGAACTGCGTAAAGTCACCCCTGTAATCAATGCCCTTCTGGAATTCGCCGCAAAATCTGGGGGCAAGGCTGGTGATTTCCACACCTGCATCCAGCAGCTCCCTTGCGACAACAAAATGGGCTTCCGGCGCCGTAGGCGTCTGAGTTTCATCTATAGACATCTCAAAGTCTATGGATCCGCTACTTTTTGCAATTACCCGATGATATATGCCGATGGTGTACTTGATGGCATTCAGGTATATCAGGACTATCCTCTTAAACTCGATATCGTTAAATTTAATCACGGCCCCGCCAATGTTTATTTCACCGGTTAAATATTTGGATTCCAGCCTTAGTCTGTCATCCCCTGAAATATTGGAATACAGAGCCTCAACCTCAACATCCGGGAGACCGGGAATATCGTTCCTTATATGCTCGGAACAGTCGAGTGTGATCATTGTAAAACCATAGTCCAAAGCCATTTTTACTTCTTCGGCGGTTTTGAGATGGTCACCGTCGGCTCCGAAGCCTTTGGTATATCCTTCCTGGAAAACAGCCCATGCTGCCGCCACCAGAACATCCTCATAAGTCCTGCCGGTGAGGTTCAATTCACGTATGGATTGCTGTGCAAGCACGGGAAAAACATCATAATCCTTCAATAGCCTTATGTGTCCGGCAGAAGCCAACCCCAGCCTGTCTCCCAGCCCTATGGTTATTTTCCTGCCCTTGTGGCTTACCGGATTTGTAAAGGAAAATACTCTTCTTATTACTTTACAGTTTGCACTATCAAGTTTGCAGACTTTCACCCTTGAGCCCGAAAGCTCTTTCTCTTCACCGGAAAGCTCATTAAAAACTTTACTTTTCTTGAAAACAATTAATTTTTTTTCATTTCCGTCCCAGGCAATGAAAAAAAATGAACCTTCATATACTTGTATTGAACCGGGATATACCCCATATACTGAAAAATTGTCCTGTGCTTCCTTCTTCAGACTAACATCGTCTGATCTCCCGGTATTCATCCGGCCTAAAAACTCTTTCCATCCATTCATGTTTTCATCACTCCCAGATTTGTATTATCATCCGCCAATTTGTATATTATTGTTTTTCATGGCTTTCCTGAAACCATCAACCTTTGCCCTGGCACTGAAGAAATCATTCCCACAAAACTACTTACACTCCCTGAAATCAATTCATTTCAAAGGCCTGGAAGTTCCAACCTCCGATATTTTCAAGGAATGATATTATGCAGTTTTATACAAAACCTCTAATATGCCCGCATACTCCGCCAGACATCCAGGACTAATTTATACCTTTGCGGCAGCATTCCTTTAAATGGTATATTGCTGGTGCAAAATATATATCCTCCTCCCGGTTTTGCGTGGGTAAGACAGTACTCTGCACTGGCAACAACCTCTTCGTCTGTTCCGGTTTGCAATGCGGCACAGTGTACATTACCGCATAAGCATACTTTATTTCCCACTAAACGCTTCACTTCTTTTATATCCACACCTGCCATCGGGTCAATTGAATGCAGTGCATGAGGCTTACAATCCACCAAATGTTGAAGAATAGGCATAATGTTTCCGTCTGTATGCTTGATGGTATAGGCGCCTGATTCCCTGGCAGCTTTGACGATCTTATACAGGTATGGCTGTATAAACTCGCTGAACATATCAGGTGAAAGGAACGGACCACTATTGAAGCAATAATCGTCACACAGGATAAAGCAATCAACCCCGGCTTCAAATAATCCCTTGTTCCTCTCTATAGCATCATTAGCTTTTACTTCGGCTGCCTCTTTTGCTTCCTCCGGTTTATCGGCCAGCC
>VEPD01000201.1 GCA_012027035.1 Ruminiclostridium sp.
GGAGGAGGCGGAGAGATGAACATAAAAAACCAGAACCAACAATATCTGCTGAAAAGATACGAGAATATATAGAAAAAGAAAAAAATCGTCTGACTATTAAATCCAATTCGTACAACATTCTTGCCGAATATTATGAAAAAGTCGATCCAAAACTGTTGAATTCAGGAATCGCATATCGTCCTGCGAAAAGTGTAGAGATGGGTAAGGTTGACCAGCCGATGATTGGTCATATAAGAAATGGAGTATGGGCGATTGTGGAACTAAATGAGGTTCTTGGGAAACTTGGTTTACAGCCTTTGGATGATATAAGGTTGAAAGAAGTAGTGGCACTTTTTGTGTCCCATGACATCCACAAACTAAATGGAAAAAATTGGAAAGAACAATTTGATATTTCAGAAAAGGAAGTTTCTGAATGGGCAGAAAAATTTGGTTTGTTTGATTTTGCGCCTGGATTAAATGCTAAAGATTATCAATCAGTTGCAGTGGCGCAACATGCAAGTATGGGATTTCACTCGAATTTATCAGCTAAATTTACGTTGTATAAACCATGGACAGATGTTGCTGATACCCTTGCAAGCATAGAAGTCCCTATGGCTTCGGAGTCAATGCAAAAACAGTTAGATCAGATAGATGGAGCTCTTGATTTTTATTATCATACGTTCAATGAAGCAACTGGTATACTTTCCAATCTTGTTCATACTGGAATAGCGTCATGGGCTAAAAGAAAAGGATTAATTGCGCTCCTGATTTTTGAAAAAGGGATAGTATATGTTGGAAAAAAAGGGATTGAATGCAAATTAAATTCAGCCCACGATATTGAAGAAATTTATGAACATTTTAAAGAAAAATTGAATAAGGCACATCCTGCGATTACCGAACCAAATGAACTCAGTAAAAGCATAATTTCCCTTGGGGAAAAAGGATTGTTTAAATTAGATAATGTAAATTTCTATTGTGCAGGTTTGGATAATGTTATTAAAGCATTTTTAGGCGCTGCCGTACTAAAGAATGATGATGGAAATCGAAAAGTGATAATCGATATTGAAAACCACAAAATTACCGCAGATAATAAAGAGCCTGATATGCAATATCCACCTGCTGATGTAATTGATATTCCATCCAAATATATCACAAGCGTTGAATCGAATGGAAAAGAAATAGAAGCTGGAGACATTCGAATTTATTGTGCGAATGAAGAACGCAAAAAAGGGAAATACAATCTGATACCACAAAGTGTTGAAATAAATGGAAAAAAAGCTGATTATTCTAAATTTGTGATTAATGGCACGGGTTTAAATACCAGTCAGGTTGGATATCGGCTTCATTTAAAAAATGATTTTGGCATAGATATTGGATGGAGCGGAGAGATCATATCATATTCAAGAGCCATTTCAGGCATCAGAATGCAATTTGTCGATCAACTGATCAAATTGAAAGCATTGGAAACTGTTAATCCAGTACTTGAAACCTGTAAAATGTTTAAAGTTGATAAAGAACTTACACAGAAATTATCCGATTATGCAGAAGGTATAGAATATGACCACCACGTAGTCGGTGGATTCTGGAATTATTCCTATGTGATTGCTCGTGATATCCTTGATCGTAATGTAAATGGGATTAAGTTTAAAAATATATCTGATATTGAAAAAGTCAGATATATTGAAAAGATAGTATTTGAATATATTGATAAAATCCCTGATGAAAAATGGATCGAATTCGAAAAAAATTGTATGTATCCTTATAAAGATAAAATGCTTGTATGGATATCGGAAAACCTTGATTTTAATAAGTCAATGGTTTATGGAAAAATTCCAAATAAAATAAATAAGTTTGATGCTTATTTAAATGGTGAGGGTATATGCAAATTGACAAATGACACACTTTATGATTCAGGATCTCCAGGCATTTCTCAAGATTTGAGTATGTTGAAATACACATATTCGAACCGACTTCCAATAGGTGCACAAAATAAAATAAAACTTGAGGTTTCAGTTCCTGTAGAAATTGAATTTGCTCTTAGGCAAATGGGACATAAAATTAAAGATGGAGATAAAAAAATTTATTATAAACTGATCCCTGACCATTTTTATACTCCTCTCCTCAGTGAGATGTTCTCAGAAACCCTTGCTATGTTTGATGGAAATTCCCAGACAAATATACGTGGAATTGCTCAGGACATACTCTCATCAGATGCCTGTTTTTACCATATTACAATAAAAGAGCTTGCATCGGAATTTGGTCAGAAAATATTAAGATATTCAGGAAATGGTTTTAGAGGTCTATTTTCAACATATGATATTGTTTTCAATATGGGCTGTAAGAAGAAAGATACTTCAAGCCGAAATGAAACTCAATGCTGGTTCATGTGTACATATCTTGGTATGATCCTTGCAGCAACAACTGGATGTCGCGTTGTAGTAGGCGAAAATCCAATTTGTACGACAAGAGGTGATGAATTTAAAGAAATTATTAAGTTTGATTCTCCATATGCATCTGTGAAAAGAATATTCGGTGATCGGATTAGTCTTTCAGAATTGAATGAGTCAATTCTCCTGGCATCTCTTATCATCAGTTTGGGTTATGAATATGAACAGGATGATGGCTTCATGCCAAAGCATCTTCAAAAACTTAGAACTCATTTATTTCCGGGCAGTGCGATATTGAAAGAAATACATCGTCAATACGAAAAGGATCAAAAAAGAGGTGGTATTGGCACTTTTATTAATAAAGCAAGAGGATTTTCCAAAAATGGAGACGAGCGTATAGATAGTGATCATATTGGTCTGATAGAACAGGCTATAAAATTGGATAAATATGGAGTTAATAAAATGGCAGTAGAATCAATACATGAACTTGCTGCACTTGGTCTAAGAGTAGCAGTACCAAAGGCAAAGGGTATGGAACCATACAGGATAGAGAAATTATTTAGAGAATCAACTAAGGCCGTTATTGCAAAGAAACTGGGCAATTTCAAGCGAGAAGACTTCATTGATGCTGTTTCCGGTAGACTGTTAAAAATGATGAAGCGAGCCGGTGATGATCAATTCTACTATAAATCTGGATTATATGATTCAGAAAGAACTCTGAAGTTTGCAGAAGCCTATGTTGACTTTGTATTTTACAAAATAGCTGATGGTCAAACCGGTAAGTTGAAACAGAAATCAAATGACCTTTCAGATGGATTTTATGCAGCTACTCTATACCAATGGGAATCTGCATTTAATGCAACTAAAGCAGAAATTGAAGCTGCAAAAGCTGAGAAAAATGGAACTGAGGTAAAGAAATGACAAATAATGAAACTAAAATTAATAATATTGAAACGTTTAAAGAATTGCTAAAAGATTTCACTCTTCCGATGCCAGAAAATAAACCGAAGGAAAATTACGTAAACATCCTGGTATTGAGAGAACTCAAAAGTGCAGCCCGTTTTACGACGGATGGAGTGGAAGCAAACTCTGCGATAATGCGCATTGGCAGCATTGAAGAAACTGTTGGAAAAATGTTTGGTCGTAAGCAGGTTGCAAGCGACAGAAGAAAGGCCAAAGCACTTCAGCGCACACTTATTTCAGAGGAAATGAAAACAGCGATAGGTGATGAAGGTTGGAATGGGTGCACAATGAAAGTAAATGACATGTGTCAGAAATGTCCTGAATGTGCGCTTTTTGGAAGTGCAGCCTCAGAGGAAAGCATAAGCATAACATCAAGGGTTATGTACGATGAAGCTTACACTATTAGAGCACTTAATGCAATAGTTCAGGAATATTTCCAGAATGCACCCGGTGATGACTATTCAAAAAAACCCACCCCAGGAATCCGTGAACCAGATTTCTTCAAAGAAGGAACCTTGTTTCCATGCGTTATTACATTGAGAGATGTAACTGCTGAAGAATTGCTGTTTTTTTTGAATATTACAGATAGAAATTCACGATATGGTGCAACAACCACACGATTTGGTAAAGTCCAGAATCATATACTTGGAGTTTATGCCAGCCATCGAGAAGGGCCTTCAAGCTTGGAAGTTACGCGCAATATTGCTCTGAAACTTGCAGGAAAGATAGAGGATTCAGATACAATCAAGAACTTCGAAGATAAGTTGAAAAAAGTTATGTTTAGTGATACTTTGCACGTCGACGAAATTAAAAAACTTGCAACAGAGTCATATGAAGAAATTTCGAACAATCAACGAATTAATTATCTGGCTAAAGATATTCTTTCTACGTCCAATGCAGCGGAACACATAGAAAAAACAATTAATGCCACAGCGTCCAATCCAGAGGGAAATAATACTATCGCCTCCCCTGTCAAATCAATGGGCGTGGGGGTAAAGTTTAATGAAATATCGGTATCAATTATCTTGAAAGAATTAAATGATGATGTTGTGAAATCTCTCTTGGTGGTTCAGATCGATAAAATAAAGAATCTTTTAAATCCGAAAAATATCCAGGAAGGAACATCTAAGGCCCAAAAAGTGAAAGCAGGCAAAGCGAAAGCTATCCCTAAATCAACCTCTATAGAGCCCAATATTGCTTAGATGAAGAGGGAATAATGTCACAAATTGTTCAAATCTCTTTAAGTAGTATACGCCCACCCATAGTTAATATCAAAGTGCGTGCTTTCAAAGGGATTATAGAATTAATGAGTGAATTATTTTTTGCATCACTTGAACCCGGAGATAATTTTACAACTGAACCTATACTTTTGAACACTGCATTATTTTATGCTCTCGGATATGCCAAAGGGAATAATATTAATTTCCCGGTGAAAAAAGGTCGTGCAAAACAAAATCCAACATATATAGAGGATACTTCAGATATGGTCGAACGGATTTACGTAACACCAGCCAAACCAATAAATAAATATGAACTCACAACTGAGATATATAATTCACGAAGTGATGACTATGTGCAGTCGAATAAATTGGCTCAAGCTGATGAAAATGCCAACACACCAACAGGACGTTATGGCGCAAGAAAACAGATTCAACCTGGCGCAAGATTCCTTTTTTATGTGCTGACTTTTGATGGTTCAGAACCCGATATGCCGCCTTATATAAGGCTTGGAAAAAAAAGATGCAAAGCACGAGTTGAATGGGAAGAGGTGAGTACGGCCACATCCGATGGTTTATATCATACCACTCATCCGGTGCTAATCGATGACCTTGATTCCATTCCTCTTGGTGATATCACATTCAAGCGAATGCAACCTTTTGATATAATCCAAAATGCACGTTTTTCCGGAACGTATTTAAAAATTGATAATAAAGATGTGCTGCCGCTGAATGTTCGTTTTCTTCGGAGGATACGTAATTGATTGTTGAAGAACTTGCAATTCCTCGGTATGATCAGGAACCACTGATTGGTAATCATTTGCCCTATGCACACCAGATAATAGCTAGAAATACTATCAGGAAAGTAAATGAATTTTTTCTTTTTATTACATCACCAACAGGTTCAGGTAAGACTGATGCGTGGGCAGTGCCAGCGCTTAAAGAAAATAATCTTGGTGTTGTGATTGCGCTTTATCCAACCAATGCTCTCGCAGAAGATCAGTATCGATCCATAGTGCGCTTAAAAGAATCTTTGAAATCAAATAAACAGATTGAATTTGTAACCGCAGAAAAGCTTGGATTGAAAAAGGATGATTTCTCATACAGGATAACCAAAGGTGAAATTTTAGTTGGGATGGTTAGGAAAATGGCACTCCAGGGGGGAGGCATTATTATAACAAATCCTGATATTATTATTTATGCACTAAAAGGATATTTTTATGATGAATATCTAAAGTCAGTTTTCAAGAATCAAATAAATACCGTAGTTTTTGATGAATTCCATCTTTATGATTTGCGTCAATCGGATATTATTCTTTTTATTTTACATGACATTCTGATTACTGATGGCACTGAAATGCGAAAATTCATATTTCTGAGCGCAACTCCTAATGAAAAGATAGAAGCAAAAATAACGTCTGTAATATGTGAAAATCTAATTGATACAAGTCATATTAGCGTTGATAGTCCGGTCATCGACAAACAGTCGATCATGCCTGAAGTAGAACTTGAATTTCGCCATGCCCCACGTTTTATGGCTGGAGAAGCACTATTGAAAGACATGAAATGGCTAAGGGAGTTTAAAGGGGATCATCGCATGGCGATTATTTTTGATAGTGCCCATGAAGTTTCTGTGGTAAGTGAGGTACTTCGAAGAGAAACTGATTGGAGAATCTGTGAGCGCAGTGGTTTTAGAAAAGATTCAATGGAAGATTCTTTTGACGTTCTGGTTGGAAATAAAGCTGTAGAGGTTGGTATCGATTTCAAAGGAGAATATGCAATTTCACGTCTGATTTTCTCCGGTCATTCAGTCAGTGAATTCTTACAGCGGTTTGGTAGGTTAAGGAATCCTATTCCTGGTGAGATATATAAATCGGTCTGTTTTGCCCCTGCAGAAGTAGTTGAACATTTTAATAAATTTGAAAGAATTTCCCGACAACATTTAGAAGAAAATTTGAAAAAAACAATGCATGACCCGAAGCTTGCTGAAAATTTCAGATGGCGATATGGATATCTTGAAGCTTATGAATATATTTATAAAAATGCATATGGTATTGGCGTTAATGAAGCCAAAAAAATAGTTCCAGGAGGTCAATTATTTTCACCGCCGAAAGGTGGATTGCCATCGGATAAAAAGGAGATTTATTTTAGTCAAGGACTGGATTTGATTAGAGAACACTATTTCATAAATAGGAATATAACTTCCAACGAAATTTTGGAATCAGTTGGATTGCTTGGCAAGTCAACAAAACCAGAAATATTAGAATTCATGGATGAATTGAGTAATTTTAGAGGCAGCGGAGTGGATATTGCATATTATGACTTAAGATATCAAACATTTGGCACTTATGATGCATTTTTTCTGCTTCGATGGGTTGATATGGAAATCTTATCAAAAGAACAATTTAGAAAACGGCTTCCAGACAAATTAAAAGAAATTGATGAAATATCAGATAGAGTCGCAGGATATGCCATAATCAAAAATCTGATTGAAAAACCAAGATATTTAAAATTTGTTGGAAGAGATATGAAACAAATGGACCACCCTGAAGTTGAGCGAAAACCAGAAAAGGCATATGGATTGCTCCCTGTGACGGTTGTAAAAGAAAAATCAACATGTGATTTAGATTTAAGATATATCCAAATTGAAATCAAGCGTACTGGTTTAATGTGCAGATATCTTTCGAATTCAAGCAAAGTATCAAAGAAGTTCTATGATATTGATGATTACACCATGCTAATCGATTTCAAGGATGGAAGTCTAGCAATCGGCTTAGATGCGATTTATGTTGATTGTGTGATTCATGAAAGATTATCAACAGCGTGAACTTTCTTATGGATAGTGACCCCCTCCTCGTCAACGTCTCCGACCTCAACCAGTACCTCTACTGCGCGCGCCGCCTCTACTACCTGATGTTCTACAAGACGCAGGGGTTGAACTACTTTCTCGCTGACGGGCGCTCAAAACACAAGAACCAGAGCAGGAGGGGAGGCTGGTATAAGGAAATATACATGAAATCTGAAAAACTGCATATGCACGGTAAGATCGACATTATTGAGGGTAAGGCAGACATGGTACCAATCGAAAGAAAGCATGGTGATTCTTATTTCGATAATGACGAAATCCAGCTTGCTGCTTACTGCATGCTCCTTGGAGATTACCTCGAAGAACCCGTGCGCCTTGGTTACATCTATCTTTTCGGCACCAATGAGCGCTATGCCATCACGATAACCGAATGGCATCGGGAAAAAGTCATTGATACGGTGGAAAAAATAAGAAACATGTCGCTTGATTCTATTCCTGATTTTGCAGATAATCCGAAAAAATGCAAAAATTGCAGTACATCGCAGTACTGCCTGCCTGTTGAATCAAAATTACTGGAGCGTGTATAAAATGAAAGAAACTGAAGGCATATTTGACGACAGCGTGATATTCGTCACCACACAGGGAAGCGTCATAGGCATCGACGGCGGAAGGATAACAGTATGGAAAAAATGCGAGGGAGAACTTGCTTCTTTCCCGATAGGCAAAGTGGATACCATCAACGTATTCGGTGGCGTGAACTTCACAACGCCGTTTGTTGCAAGTGCAAATGAACACGGCATCGTACTAAATTATTTCACAGAGAACGGCGCCTACCGCGGAAGTTTTGTTCCTGAGATGAACACTATCGCTGAGATAAGGCGGCGCCAGTATGCGCAGAGCGATGCTGAAAAGCTCAAGATAGCTAAAAGGATCATACGAGCAAAGATCCACAACTCAAGGATACTCCTTTCAAGAAAAGGCGTGAAATCAACGGATAAGCTTCAGGATATCGAGATGCGCATCACTGAAGATAAGAATATCAAAACTATCGATGATGTAATGGGTTTTGAAGGAATGGCTTCGGAGATATATTTCAACCTGCTCAATGAATGCCTTGTGGGCGATTGGACATTTGAGAAGCGCACCAGGCGCCCGCCGCAAGACCATATCAATGCGCTTATGTCGCTTACATATACAATGATCAAGAACGAAGTGCAAAGCGGACTGCGCCAGTATAACCTTGACCCTTACCTTGGGATAATGCATGCCGACAGGCATGGAAGACCAGCACTAGCGCTTGACCTGATGGAAGAGTTCAGGTCGATATTTGCCGATGCTTTTGTGCTCAGGCTTGTGACCCGTGCTGAGATCACGCACGATGATTTTGGGATGGATAATCGTTTGATAAAGGACTCTTTTAGGAAATATCTTGAAAAGTACGATGAATAC
>VEPD01000111.1 GCA_012027035.1 Ruminiclostridium sp.
GCTGACGGAAGTCGAGGCCGTCAAGCTCCTTAATCTTGAAGAGAGACTTCATAAAAGGATTATAGGGCAGCATGACGCCGTAGTGAGTATTTCAAAAGCTATCAGGAGGAACAGGGCGGGCTTTAAAAAGAAGAAAAAGCCGGCGTCCTTTGTTTTTGTCGGACCGACGGGAGTAGGCAAGACCGAGCTGGTAAGGGCTCTGGCAGTAGAGCTTTTTGAAAGCGAAGAGGCTTTGATCCGTCTGGATATGTCGGAATATATGGAAAAACATACGGTTTCCAAGCTCATAGGCTCACCCCCGGGATATGTGGGCTATGATGACGGCGGGCAGCTGACTGAAAAAATCAGAAGAAAACCGTTTTCCATAATTTTGATGGATGAAATAGAAAAAGCTCATCCGGATGTTTTCAACATGCTGCTGCAAATACTGGAAGACGGCAGACTGACCGACAGTCACGGCAGAACCGTTAATTTTGAAAATACAATTATCGTAATGACTTCCAATGCGGGTACCACATTGAAATCCAATGGCATAGGTTTTTCAAACGATGGATATAAAGCGCTTGAAAGCCGGGTGAAGGACGTTTTGAAAGAGACCTTCAGACCGGAGTTCCTGAACAGGCTGGACGAAACGGTAGTATTTACTGAATTAAACAGGGATGAGTTATTGAGAATCATTGAGCTTATGTTCAAAGAGGTTGCCGAAGAGGCTGCTGCAAAGGGACTGGGTATATGCTTTACCGATGCTGTTAGGGATTTCATACTGGAAAAAGGCTATGATACCAAATACGGCGCTCGCCCGCTGCGCAGGACAATACAGAAGTATATAGAGGATGAACTGACCGAGCAATTCTTTCTGGGCAGGTTCAAGCCCGGAAGCAGTATAACGGTTGACGTAGAGGATGGGAAAATTGTTTTGGGGTAAGTGCAGGGGAGGTGGCAGAGGGACTTTTTGCCGCTCACCGGTAATGCTTTTATATTGGTAATGCTTTTGAATAATGAACGGTATATCTATATGGTATACCGTTTTTTAGTGGTGTTGCGTAAGCAATCACCAAGAGTTTTGGGCATTCGGTGTGCCCTAAGCTCCTATTGTTGCTAAAACAAAGGGATGACTGTTCTTGCAAAAAGCCATTTCTTGAAAAATTACCTCACATACAGGTAATATGCCTGGAAAAATATTCATATCTTATTATACTATAACGAAGGTTACTTAATATATCGGCATTTACGTGTCTGCTGGAATAATCGCAAACGCTTCAACGCGTTATTTCTGCATTGATAATTATGAAACGGGGGTCTATATGAGAAAATATATTTGTATTATTTTATTATTGGCATTCTTATCAGTTAATTCCTTTACAGCAGCCGCAACAGATGAACCTGTAGAAATCCCTGATGTGAGATTTATTGTCAATGGCAGTCTATTAGCGTTATCAGATGTGCCGTTAGGTTTGAACGGCAGGACTATGCTTCCGCTGAGAGCTGTATTGATAGCGCTTGGTGTTCCCAATGACGATGAGCATATAAAATGGAATGGTGAGGATGGCAGTGTAACTGTTAATTACAATAGCAGCAGCATTTACTTGAAGCTCAACAGCGAAACGGCATATATAAACGGAAATGCAGTTGAACTTGATGCGCCGCCTTTTGGATATGCCAAAAACCAGCGGATTTACATACCTGTCAGATTTATCGCCAGGGCGGCAGGAAAGGATGCTGCCTGGGACGGATATACAAAGACTGTTTACCTCAGAGATGAGGCTGCATATCAGGAAACCACGTCAATTCTTGAAAAGACGGAAGCCGCAATGAAAGCAGTGGTCAGGGCAAAAATTGATACTGAAATGGTTATGACTATGGCAAACCAGGGCGAAGAAACCGGATTCAATATAAAAATAAGTGAAGAGCAGGACAGGGCGGCAGGAATATTGCATACTGAAGTAACTATTCCTTTTCTTGAAAATACTATTACATTCAGCGATTATTACAAGGATAATATCGTATATAGCAAAGGCCTGACACCAGGAGAATGGAAAAAGACAGAGATGGAGGAAAAGGACTTTAAAAAGCTTTTTGATAATGAAATGAGTCTGTTGTCAATCAATAATATGGATGTGCTTTCAGCAACCCTGAGCGCAGTTGAGGGGAATAGACCCGAGGAGATCATACTTTCGGGGAATGCATATCCAAAGGGAATTGTTGAGAATTTGGCTGTATATTCGGGAATTGAGGGTCTTGAAACTGAGGAATACTACGTTGAGATCGTTGTTGACAGAGCTAATGGATTGTTGAAAAGTGTTTTTATTGAAATCGGCGGACGTTTCGTAGTAGAAAAGGGATTTTCAGACGTACATGCAGAGATTAAAGCGGTATATTTCGATATCGACGGTGAATTTGGACTGATTCTCCCTGATATTGGCGGTTAGCACATTGCCATCTTTAAGATACTCTGTGGTGTCAAGCCTAATTCTGGTTTTATAGGCATCAGCCTGAAAATCGTTTATCACCCTCTTTTTTTTGAGCCTGATTCTGCCTGTTTCTGCTGAATTATAATATTGACAGGGTAGTTTTGTGGTAGTAATATTATATAAAACCTATAGGGAAACAAGGAAACGGATGGAACCTGACGCTATGCCGATTAAAATACCTGATAATCTGCCTGCTTATGAAATTTTAAATAATGAGAATATTTTTGTCATGAATGAGGACCGCGCATATCATCAGGATATCCGGCCGCTGAAGATAGCCTTCCTCAACCTCATGCCTGAAAAGATTGTAACCGAGACACAGATACTGAGGCTGATCGGTAATTCACCCATACAGGTGGAGATAGTTTTGTTGTATACCAGATCACACACATCCAAAAACACATCGGAAGAGCATCTGCTTACATTTTACAGCAATTTTGAAGATGTACGGAGCCAGAGGTTCGACGGCCTTATTATAACAGGAGCTCCTGTGGAGAATATGGATTTTGAGGATGTAGACTACTGGGATGAGTTAAAGGAAATAATGGACTGGAGCGTGCATAACGTATTTTCCACCTTCCATATTTGCTGGGGTGCACAGGCAGGGCTATACCATCATTACGGTATACCCAAATATCCTTTGAAGAAAAAAATGTTCGGAGTGTTTCCTCATACCGTCAATAGAAAGTATGTGAAGCTTTTCAGGGGGTTTGACGATGTTTTTTATGTTCCGCAATCAAGGTATACCGAAGTAAGGCGGAAAGATATAGAAAAGGTTCCTGAACTGGAGATTTTGTCAGAATCTGTGGAATCAGGCATATATATAGCGGCTTCAAAGGACGGCAGACAGATATTTGTAACAGGGCATTCCGAATATGATCCTCTTAGGTTAAAAACGGAATATGACAGAGATATTGCCAAGGGACTAGATATTGATTTGCCTGCCAACTATTTTCCGAATAACGACCCTTCTGTAGAACCTATGGTAAAGTGGAGAAGCCATGCCAATTTGCTTTACGTCAATTGGCTCAATTATTATGTTTACCAGGAAACTCCGTTTGACCTGACCGATTTGAAATAGTTATTTCTACTTTCTTAATGCATCATATTTGAAAAATGACCGTTCCCTTATTGGCCGATTCCATCCTCAGTTACATTTTTTAGCATTATGAATATAATGTAAATAGAGAGGAAGTGAATCATAATGCCATGGCAGCAGAAATTACCATATTTGATCTATAAACCCGTAGGGGTATCTCTGGCAAACGGCCAGGGGGTTTCAGGCATATTGTGCAGCGTGGCAAACGGACAGATATATCTGCTCCAGTATTTATACCATACACAATTTGCAACCAAGCATTACTTTTTTGATGAAATTCAAGACATACTGCCTTTCCCGGACTGTTATAATCCAGTCGTATATTGATGAAACACAGGAGTAGCTAATCTTTCATGCAGGTTTGCTTACTCCTGTGTTAAAGTTAAATATGAAATCATAATTGATAATTAAATTTTTGTTAATGAATTTCAATCCTTTCCATTATATAGTATAATGATGTGAGATACAGGTTCACATAAAAAACTATTTTTGGAGTTTATATGAAATTTGCTGACAGATCAATAAAGTGGGCGGTAATAGTAGCAATTTTTTCAGTGGTACTGGTGGTGACAGGCTACTATGCAGCTCTTATTTTCGAGGGTAAGACAGATGCCGGAGAAGTGCATGCTGAAGATGTATCTGATAATGATGAGAACTATATAGTTGATAAGGACGGAACAGGTACGGATAACGACCCGTCTCCCATATTTGTAGATACTGCCGATACAAAGCTGACTGCCGGAAAGGTTTGCAGTACCAGGCTTGTGGAGGAAGGCTCCGTAAATATTCTTATAATTGGCGAGGACAAGGCTTCACATCTTTATGATACCATTGGTATAGTAAGCATAAACAAAGATAAGAAAACAATAAAATTCATTATGATACCCCGTGATACATATATTGAATATAACAAAAATATCCTTGATGCTCTTGAAAAGGCCGGAAAGCTAAAAGAGCCCGGATTTCTCAAAATAAATAATACACATCATATCGGAGTCTTGATTAAATACGAGGGGAAATACAAAGCTCAATCCATAAGCTTCCTGGCTGATGTGATTAAAGAAAAATTCGGCGTTGAGGTAAATGATTATGTAAAAATCAATACGGAGGGTTTTACAGAGCTTGTTGATCAATATGGGGGGGTTGAAATAAATGTGCCTTATGATATGAATTATGAGGATCCCACTCAGGAGCTGTCCATTCACCTGCAAGAAGGGATTCAGCATCTGGACGGCAGTCAGGCCGAAGGCTTTGTAAGATTCAGGCAAGGCTGGAAAGAGGATGGGACAAAGCTTGATGTGGGCGATATTGAAAGAAAAAAGAATCAGATCGATTTCCTGAAAGCGTTTATCAAGCAGCACGGTACTATTAAAAACATCGGCAAAATTCCGGAAACCTTCAGAATTATGGGCAGAAGCATCATATCAAGTATTGGGGCCGGCGCTGTCCTTACAACATATATCGGATTGGCAAAGGATATTATTATGGATAAATATGAAGTAGAAAGTGTTATTCCGGATGGAAAGCAAATTTGGATAAACGGTTCGGCTCACATTGACATACAGTAATCTCAGTTATATTTGGCCTTGGTATTTGGAATAATAGCGTCAATTGACGGCAGCAGGGCGGCAAGGAGACCAGGTTCATTCATCTGTATAAAATAATTATTACAACGTATATGGTCAGTATTTTATCAGGGTTTGGAGGATGGATATGCAGGAAATACATGTGGTTGGCGCGGCCATTTTAAATGGATTTACCGTACTTGCCGCAAAGCGTTCGATGGATATGCAGCAGCCCTTGAAATGGGAGTTTGCAGGCGGCAAGGTGGAATGCGGAGAGACACATGCAGAAGCGCTTGAGAGGGAGATTTTCGAGGAGTTGGGAGTCAGGATATCAGTCAAAGGTTTCCTGGCAGACGGTGTTTTTGAAGATAATGACGAGCGAATAATTTTACATGTGTACGAAGCCGGTATAATTGACGGAGAACCTGTTCCCAAAGAGCATTCCGAACTTAGGTGGATTGAAATCGACAGGCTTGGTGAGCTTGATTGGGCGGATGCGGATATTCCGGCTTGCAAGGAACTGATGAAAAGGTATGGCGGTGTTTGCTGGGGATATGGAATAAAATAAACTTTTTTTAAATTATGGCGTATGATTCTTTATTATATATAAATAAACAGAAAAGGAGCTATTTGATGATAGAAATCAAAAACATATCCAAAAGTTATAACAGGGGAAATATCAAAGCGGTCGACAATCTGAACCTGACGGTGCAAAAAGGTGAGATATTCGGTTTCCTGGGCCCTAATGGGGCCGGTAAGACTACTACCATTAAAATGATAGTCGGTCTTTTGAATCCTGACAGCGGAAGCATCAGCATAAAAGGATATGACAACCGATTAAAACCAATTGAGGCAAAAAGCAGCATCGGTTATGTTCCTGACAATCCGAACCTCTATGACCGTTTGACTGGTACCGAGTATCTGAATTTTATGGCTGATGTTTATCAGGTACCGTCGGATGTCCGTAAGGAGAGGATTACACATTACCTGGAAATGTTCGATTTAAAGGATGCAGCGGCAGATCTTATAAAAAGCTACTCCCATGGAATGAAGCAAAAAATCGCCCTGACAGGCGCACTGATACATAAGCCGGCAGTGTGGATCATGGATGAGCCTATGGTAGGTCTCGATCCGAAATCTGCGCATCTGCTGAAGGAGCAGATGCGGGAACACTGTGATAAAGGCAATACCGTTTTCTTTTCCACTCATATACTGGAAGTAGCTGAAAAGCTATGCGACAGGATAGGTATCATTCATAAAGGCAGGCTGATAGCTATCGGAACAATGGATGAACTCAGACAGGGAGATAAAAAGGATTCTCTCGAAAATATATTCCTGGAGTTGACCGACAATGAATAAAATGCTTTCACTGGTGAAAACCCAGCTTAATATGAATTTCGGTATTTCTGCATTGAAATACCGCTTTACGAAAGAAAAGAAAAAAAGATGGGAAACCGTACTCATTGGTCTGGCTATTTTAATGGGTTTCGGTCCCTTGCTTGCCGTATACCTGCTGCTGATGACAGGCATATTTGCAGCGGGAGTTTCGCTAAACCAGCCGGAAATCGTACTTACAATTGCTTTTATGGCTTCACAGATGGTTGTGCTGTTTTTTGGCATGTTTTACATCATCGGCGGTTTTTATTTCTCGCAAGACCTTGAAACATTAGTCCCGCTGCCTTTAAAGCCTTATGAGGTCATTGGAGGCAAATTCTCCGTCATTATGGTCAATGAATATATCACAGCGCTGCCGATATTGCTTCCGCCCATACTTATATATGGCTTAGGAACGGGGCATGGGCTTATTTACTGGCTGAAAGGCTTTGTATTGATTCTGGCGGCGCCTGTGATTCCACTTACCTTAGGTGCGGTTTTTATTATGCTGCTGATGCGTGTAGTAAACCTCAAAAGGAATAAAGACCTCCTTGCAATTATCGGCGGTTTTGTCGGGGTGCTTCTTGCTTTAAGCATCAATTTCTTTATTCAGGGAGCTGTCAAATCGGATGAGAAAGATTTTATCAAGAATATCCTGGAAAGCAAACTGGACTTGATTGATGAGATAGGCAGAAGGTTTCCGCCAGGCATATGGGCAACCCACGGTCTTGCTGACAGCGGACTTTCAGGACTGGGATACTTTATGTTATTTGCAGGAGTATCAATATTACTTTTTGCAGCCTTATTGTGGCTGGGTAACCTGATATTCTACAAAGCGCTCCTTGCAGGTCAGGAGGTATCGCGTAAACGAAGGATTTCCTCTGACAGGGAAACGGATCTGATGTATAAAAAAGTATCAAGC
>VEPD01000286.1 GCA_012027035.1 Ruminiclostridium sp.
AATAGAAGAAAAGTTTACATGTTGTTTTTCTGCTTCCTCATTTAACCAGGCAGGTATGGTAAGAGTTTTCTTGATTGCCTTACCATTAGCTTTGTCTTTATAAATAAAAATATCTACGCTTATCATGGCCGCAAAATCTTCTTCAGTGACGGATAAGGAGCTTGGTAACGATGCTTGTGGTATTGCTTTACCATCTTCCGCAAGGCATTCCAAATAAAGCCCAAGAGCTTCCTGAGCCATAATAGTAGCATCTTCTATATTTTCTCCCTGTGTATGGCATCCCTGAAGGTCAGGAAAGAATACAGAGAATCCGTTATCTTCTGAATGAAAAACTGCTGGATAAACATAATGTCTTTTCATACTTTCACCTTTCTTTATAATTATTTTATTATTTATAATGATTGATTGGAAGGGACTTATTTTAGTCCCAGCCTTTTTAATATTGCTAGCTCCAATCCTTTCTTTAAATCTTTGCTGTGATATGGTACTATCTCTATATCACCGTTCTTTTCCATTATGTAGTGGCTACCTTTAATCCTTTTTACTTGCCAGCTATTGTCCTTCATTAATTTTATTATCTCTTTCGGTGTCATTGGTAACCCTCCTTACAAAAATAATTATATACGTATAATACGTATGTGTCAAGATTTTTATGCGGTCAAAAATGCCTATTTCCTTCAGGAAATGTAATAAATCATTCAAAAACACAACCTGCGTATAATCCATATTTTTATAAGACTTTTTATTCTATTTGAAGTATATAAATATATAATGCTGATAAAGTTAAATGACTAAATTGGCAAATAAATTGATGGAGGCCGAGTGTATGGATAATAACAGTTCAAACAAAATGCAAAGTGGCGGAATGCTGGGGGGAGCATATTTTTTAACCATAGTCGGAGCTGCAGTTTACTTCCTTCAAAACGCAGCGTCATTTTGGGGCGGAGTTCTTGCTATATTGAAAGCTTTTGTCTGGCCATCATTTGCAATTTACAAGGTACTCGAAATATTAAAATTATAGACATTGTTTCAAATAACTTAAAGGGCTTATTAAACAGCCCTCTATAGCAATACCCTGGGAGTACTCCAGCCGATCATATATAGAGTTGATAAGGGAAACAAGTATATTATCGTTGCAGGTGAGTGCAGATACCGTGCAAGCTTATCGGCAGGACTGAAAGAAATATATTTCCCAGAAGCTACTTCTTGGTGGCGAGATGTGGGCTGACTCCGTTTTGCGGGAAACGATGGAAGATGCTCTTAAGGCATTAAATACTGCAAATGAAAATGCTGTAGCTTGTGAGTATTTGTCTTTCATGGATGAAGAAAGCATTAAAGTTCTTGATCTTTCAGTAGAGAAAAATGACCTTAACAATATTTTAGAAAAGATTGACGTAGAGCCATTAGACCAATGAATTATTCTTGCTAGTGAGGGGGAATGAGGACGGGGTTTTGTTAATGTATTGTGAAAGGTTTGCTTATTTACACTATCGCAACTCCTTATCCATATAAGGGTGGAAGTAGACCTTCGGCTAAGGCTAATAATGTGA
>VEPD01000214.1 GCA_012027035.1 Ruminiclostridium sp.
ATATCAAAGTCAGCTGTTTATAATGCTATAATGGTAAATAACATACTTGTCTGAATTGATACTGGGGGTACCATGAGGGCTTGTGGCAGCGCATTGCGAAAATTTTCCTTTTTATTGTCGGCACTTATCGCAGGTATGTGCCTGTTCGCTGCAATTGCAGCTGCAAGGCTGGAAAACTCACTGTTCGACTCGGAACTTCATAAAAAATTACTTGATAAATACGACATTTATTCCCAGACCGGATGTGTTTTGAAAACCTCTCTGGATGAATACCTGATGACTCCGGATACTAGTTCGCCTGAAAACCTGAAGCAGCAGGAGCAGCTTGTTTCTCTCATAAAAAAGGCAATAAAGCCGGAAATGATAAGATTGAATATCGATTCAATATCTGCAGGACTGCTGAAATATTTCAAAAACAAGACACGGTTCCTTCCGGATATCTACATCAATCCGGTTCACGGCAAATCGCCGCATGAGCTTCAGACAAATACTGAAAAAGTTGGCAATGTACCGGGTGAATCCCTGGCCGAGATAGATAAAATCAATTTGAGCGTATTGCTTATGTATATGAAAAGGTCTGATATAATCGATAAATTGTCTGTAATAAGACTTTTTCAGTTTGCTTTGGCAAAAACCCCACTCCTTGCCGGTTTGCTATTTGCAATAGCTTTATTGTCAGGCTTGTTTATAGCAAAAAACAAAAAGGAACTGACCGGTTGGGCTGGAATTACGGCTGTAACCGCCGGATGTGCTTTTGCCGCGTCAGGCGCTTCACTGCTATTTTACCTGTATTACGTTCTTCCGGCCAATCACAGCTTCATAAGTCTGTCAGTGCCTTTGCAGGACGAATCGGCTGTGTCCTATATGCAGAATTGGCTGCATCCTGTGATATTGTTTTTATTAATTGCTGGAATTGCTGCAATTATATCCGGGCCATTATTTAAACTTTTATCAAGGATCGTGCCAGGATGGAAGAATATTGTCCGGTTTATAAAAAGTTTACCGGCCAAAAATGGCCGGATAGAAATTTATGGAAGAAAGTTCAGCATAAAATCAGCCTTTGCAGCAATAAGTCTGCTTTCAATTTTTCTCTTCTCATATCTCTATTTCGGACATATTAAAAGTGAATTCCTATCATATGACTTGACTGTGGCAGTTGAAAGAATGAAGGGCATCACCGCATTTTCCAGGGTTGTATATGCTCAGGATGCCGCCGTTAACACTCTGGAATTGAGAATGTTGGATAGAAAGACAAACACACCTGTACAGGGCATCCATACAAAAATTACAGGCAGATCGGCAATTGACGGTAACAGCTATAATGAAGCTGTTACGTCTGATTATGAAGGAAAGTCCAAAGCCACATTGGATATAGGATCCTTTAAATTGAGCTTTGATTCCACACAGTTTCCGGATGAATACAAATTGCCGCCGCCATATCTTTTCGAGATGGAAGCCGCAGGCAGCACAGTTATTACCATAAGCCTGGATAAGGTTGAGGAACCGAAGCCTGGCGTCATAGAAATTCAGGTGCTGGGCAAGGATAATCTGCCGCTGAAAAGTATAGAACTGGCGCTTGAAAATATTGAAACGATAACTGAAACAGTTCCTGCAGGCAGCGTATATTCCTTTACCAACCTGGAAGGAATTGCCGCTTTCAGGACAGAAGCAGGAACTTATAGAATATCATTCCTTGCCAATGGCTTTCCCACAGAATACGTGCTGCCTTCGCCTATGGAAATCAACCTGGATTCTGATAAGACAGACAAATATTCCATAAAACTGGCGGAGAAACTCACTCAATCGGTTGTACCCGATGATAAAAAGGCAAATACCCAAAAGAGTATTTCCAATAAAACGAAATAATGACTTAAAACAAAAAACGCTGCGATTTTGCGACCGCAGCGTTTAACCCGTTTTTCCCTTTAATCACTCCTCGATTTTCGGCAGGTTCTTCATGCTTTCCTTCACTGCTTCCTCGGAATATTCCACATCAACCATGGCGCCGCTGAAGTACATATCGTAGGATGTCATATCGAAATATCCGTGCCCGCTCAAATTGAAAAGAATCACTTTTTCCTTGCCGGATTCTTTTGCTGCAAGGGCCTCATTAACTGCCGCCCTTATGGCATGTGCGGATTCCGGCGCAGGTACAATCCCTTCTGCTCTTGCAAACATCACTGCCGCATCAAATACCTGCTTCTGTCCATACGCCTGTGCCTCAATGATTCCATCATGATAAAGCTGGCTGACTATGGGCGAATCGCCGTGATATCTCAAACCGCCGGCATGTATGCCCGCAGGTACAAAATCATGGCCAAGGGTATACATTTTTGCTATAGGACCGAATTTGACAGTATCGCCATAGTCATATGCAAAGACGCCCTTCGTAAGTGTCGGACATGCTGTTGGCTCAACTGCCACTGCTCTTACCTTGGCGCCCTTGAACTTGTCCATCAGGAACGGGAAGGCTATACCGGCGAAATTACTGCCTCCGCCGCAGCATGCAAATACTACGTCAGGGTATTCATCCACCATTTCCAACTGTTTTTTAGCTTCAAGTCCAATTACGGTCTGGTGCATGCATACATGGTTAAGAACACTGCCCAGTGAATAATGTGTATCGTTATGTGTAGCCGCATCTTCGACGGCTTCCGAAATTGCTATGCCAAGACTTCCTGTGGAATCAGGGTGCTGTTCAAGTACTGATCTGCCGCAATTGGTGAGATTGCTGGGACTCGCCACCACATTTGCTCCAAAGGTTTGCATAAATGAACGTCTGTAAGGTTTTTGCTGGTAACTTACTTTAACCATGTATACCATACATTCCATATCAAAATGGCTGCAAGCCATACTCAGGGCGCTTCCCCACTGACCTGCCCCGGTTTCGGTAGCTATTCTTTTAATGCCTTCCTTTTTGTTGTAATATGCCTGTGCAAGAGCAGTGTTCAGCTTATGGCTTCCTGTAGCATTGCCGCCCTCATATTTATAATATATCCTTGCAGGCGTATCCAGCAGCTTCTCAAGACCTTTTGCCCTGTACAAAGGCGATGGCCTGTATTGCGTATACATATTCCTTACCTCTTCAGGGATATCAATATACCTGTCGGTAGATACTTCCTGCATGATAAGTTCCATTGGAAATAAAACTGTCAATTCATCCGGAGTTGCCAGTTTTCCTGTAAACGGACTATAATATGGCGCGGGTTTGTTGGGCATATCGGCAACAATATTGTACCATTGCTTTGGAATTGCGCTTTCGTCCAGAAGAACCTTTGTGACATTGTTTTTATTCAGTTTGCTCATCTCTTCTCATCTCTCCTCATCTTATTCAAATTTAAATCGGTTTTAAATTATTTTACTACAGACAGCATATTTTTGCAACGACTTTTCTAATACTTTCGCTAATCCTTTTGTGCCATTTACCGCGGTTGTAAAATTATTTAATAGTAAAAAAACACTGAAAATCATGCTGAAAATTTCGAACTATTATAATACTTGTTTCGTCTAATGCAATATGGGTATACTAAAACAAAAAACTATTAACGGATTGGGTGATTATAATGGAAATATACAACAGAGGAAATAAAAACAAAGGCGTATCATGGCCGATAGTGGTTGTTCTAATGCTGATAACTGCATTTATAGCAGGAGGAGCCGCTTTCTTCTGGCAAGCATCAATGCTTAATGACACATATAATGAAAATAAAGTCTTAAATAACGAATTGAAAAATGTAAAAAGTGATAAGGATAATCTGGAAAAGGAAAAATCCCAGCTTGAAAAGGATGTGCAATCCTTAAAGGATCAGATCCCGCAGGATACGGGGAAAGGCAGGCGGGAGGCAATTCTTGACAAATCGGATGAAGTGCTGCACATGCTTAAGGATAAAGATATGTCAAGACTCTCAAAGCTCGTACATCCCGAAAAAGGCGTCCGGTTCACTCCCTATTCTTATGTTGATATTAATAAGAATGTTGTAATTACAGCAGCTGAGTTTACCGGACTTATGGCTGAGACTAAAAAACGTCTGTGGGGATCCTTTGACGGGTCAGGCGATCCAATAAACATGAAATTTTCGGAATACTATAAAAAGTTCGTATATAACGCCGACTTCCTTGAAGCTCCGCAAATTGTCTTCAACCAGCCTGTACAAAGAGGAAATTCACTGGTAAATCTGAAAGAAGCCTACCCGGATGCTTTATCCGTGGAATACCATATTCCCGGCATCGATCCGCAATATAACGGGATGGATTGGAAAAGCCTTATCCTGATGTGGGAGCAAAAGGACGGCAATTGGTATCTGGTGGGCATAATTCACAGTGAGTGGACTATATAAGTTTAGCTCATAAATGCCGATTAAAAAATGAAGTTTTCACCGTAGTATTAGTTTTGCGGTACGGTATTTTTAAGCCCGTATCTTTCAATAACCAGCTTGATTCCCAATGACGAAGCTTTGCCGGCAAAAGCGGCAAGCAGCTGCTCTGTTTTGGGATTCAGCTGGTTTTTCGGTATTACCAGCAGCAGCTCCTTCCGTTTGATTTCCTGTGCCCTGATAACCGTTTTATTGCTGCCCCACGGTTCTTCCTGTCCTCTGTAAGCATATAATGCAGACAGATATTCATCAAGTGTTTCGGTCATTGCAATACTTGACTTGTAGCTGTCGGCTGTCAGGTCCATGCTTTTAATCATGGTAGCTTCTCCACTGCTGAATTTAGCAATTACAGGAAAGCTAAAAGGCAGATTAGCCCCAAATACGCTGCGTATCCTTTTCCCTCTGGTGAAATTATCCAGAGCCCAAATATCCTCCTCATTCCCTCCCTGTATTAAGGCTGAAGCCTTATCTCCGCCCATCCAGGCTTTTACCGAAGCCCTTTGGACCATTTCAAACTCCGGAAGTATTTTCATCGGTACAGGCAAATTGATTTTGTATTTTACTACTATATCTATTTCATCGTTTTCATCCGCTAAAAAGGATGACCCTTTAAGATTCAGGCCGTCAAAGCCACCCTGGACATTCAGTGCCCGAAGCCTGCTATCGGCATTTTGATTGCTGCCTGACGTCAGATATTTCATCATATTCAATTAAACCAATGGGGTAAACAATTGTGTTTTCAGATCTTCATATATGCCGCCGGATATCATGCATACCGCATTTTTCAGTTCGTTAACAGGATTTGAGGTAACAGCCTCGAAAATCCTGCTGGAATCAAGCAAGCCGCCAAGACTCTCAAAGCTTTCAAAGACGGTATTTACGTGATCTTTGAATATCTGCGCCCTGTTTTCCATGCCGCCGTCCAGCTTTGCGTTTATATCCCCCAAACCGCTTACGTGGAAAATATATCCTGCTGATGCCATTTCTTTGGCTGTTTCGGCTATTGCATGCTGTATCAGCTCATGGGTATATACGACCCTGATAAAAAACATCACCGATATGACAATACACAGGAAAATCGGCAGCACCAGCGCTGCTTCAACTGTAATCGAGCCTTTTTTCATAACTAATACCCCTCATATGCAAGAACCCTGATTTTTCGCCTGCCGTCTGTTGTCCTGATGCTATCAGGCAAAAAAGGCCGGGATATAAATAGATTTTTCATTGAAACTTCCGCCTCCACCCTTATATAGGTATTATAACCGGCGACCTTAAAACCGGGCTTTTTCAAACCTGTATTTATCTCAATCAGATCTTCCGCCCTGTCAAGCTTTTTATCTCCATCCATGATAAGAAGAAAAAGCCTGAGATAATCATGATATGAAAAGTAAAGTCCGGCATCTGTTTTAAGCCCGTCAGATTTGGGAAGCCCGACGTCCAGCTTCCAATCGCCGGAAGATTTGTATATGGGAACGGATTCACCGGATGTGAGCATTTGTAAATCAATGATTGCCTCACCCATACCCCACGCAAGCATGATCAGATTGGAAATAACGGGGATCCCTGCACCCCCCGTCCACCATCCGGCTACCGCCGTTGCAGTTATAACGGACAATTGCCTTTTCTTTGCATCGGTATATACATGCAACGTATCCGCTCCCAACCTTAAAAGCAGTATCTGAGCGCTGGTCAGTACCCTGTTTGTCATTTCTGACGAATCCCCGTGGAGGATATACTCTACTTCGCATTCAAAAAATGTATCCTTGGCGTTTCTGGGTGTCCCGTTGAGAAAGGTAAAAGTATCGCCGTTATTATCTTTTTTAATAGAAGGGACATGGTTCTTGAACATGCCCATTATATATTCATTAATATATAAATTGTCCCTGAGTTTGATCAAATCGCCCTCCAGCATGCTTCCAATATTACCGATGAATCCAAGTGCATTTTCCTGAAACATTCCCTCCTCATCGTATAAATCCGCTTCTCCGGCGATATTTCCAAGCTCGCCCTCATATTGGGCGCTTTTGCTCGTACCTGGTTCGCTGTCATCAGGTAATCCCTGGCTTATATATGGTGAATCCTCCTCTTCGAAATTCCTGCTTGCCACTTTCTTCCTTGATGGCAGTTCTTCTTCATCTATGCCTGCTCCGGTAAAATTTCTGTCATCGAAAAGTTTTCCCAGCTAGGCTTCCTTCAGCTGCCCTGCCTTGTCTTTTCTGGGATCATCGGCTTTATTACCCTTATCCGGCTTTTCATAAGAATATTCTATATGATTGTCATATTCCGAAACCAGTTTCC
>VEPD01000183.1 GCA_012027035.1 Ruminiclostridium sp.
AAGATAGCAGTTGAATATAATTTGTGTATTGGCGCTGCAATTACAAAATATCAGGGTTCCCATCCTGTAGCATCCGGTAATGTTGAGATTGGTCGGAACAAGCCTTTTGAAGCTTTATTGAATCTTGATGGCTCCGAAAGGATAATTCGGAGTAATATGGCGCAGGTTGGCAAAAACAGCAACGCGGTAGATCTGCAGCTGACCTTCATTGCTGCAAAGGGAGAGTTAAAGGAAGCGAATGTCTCAGTAAATCTTTTCTTCAACAATTGGTCACAGGAAAATTATGTACTGATGCCGGCGGCCGCTTACAACGGAAACCGCTTTGATTCAAGAAGCATGAGTTATCCGCCGCAGCTTGCAAGCGATGTTGATATGGGGCCGGATACCGGCACAATCATAAGCGATGTACCGCGTCTGAATATTCACAAAGGGCAGTCGGGAATCCAGCAGCTTACCCGGGACCTTTCTACTCCGGCCATAGGTTTTTACAGTCCGGACGATAAAAAAGGCTTCTGGCTTTTGACACGGCAGGATACACATCTGGGTGATACAGGTATTGCAATTGAGGAAAGCATTGACAGGAGCAAAGCGATTATATCCGTTTCAGCGCCGGGTGTACGCCATTATCACAGGTATACCATGTGCAGTACAAAACAAGCATCTGAAGATACAGGAGCAGACTTTAAAGAAGGAGACAAAATTGAGCTGAATGCAAGGTTGTATTTCTTTGACTGTCCGGATATACAGGCATTGTTTGACTATTTTACAGATATCCGGAAGGATTTGACCGGTGAAGTAAAGCTTTTTCACCAGCTTCCGTTTTCAAGTGCATGGAAGATACAGGAAGAAAAGTATAACAGGCAGAACTGGGAGGAGGAACATGGATACTACTCGATCGGAATGCGGGACGGTATATATCAGGACTGGCAGATTGGCTGGGTTGGCGGATTGATGTCTACATACCCGTTGCTTTTTGAAGGCTCTGAGTTATCAAGGGAAAGAGCCCTTAAAACATTTGATTTTGCGTTTGGAGGCGGGCAGGATGTGTCAGGTTTTTTCCATGGATGTGGGCACAATGGCAAATGGTATGGAGACAATTTCGGTGATTGTGAAAAGAAATGGCATCTTATTCGTAAAAGCAGCGATGCGTTATATTACATAATCAAGCAATTCATGCTGCTGAAAAAGCAGGATGAAAATTTTCAAATACCCGGTAAATGGATTGAAGGTACAAAAAAATGTGCAGATGCTTTCATAAAGCTGTGGGATAAATATGGACAGTTCGGGCAGTTTGTGAATACGGGGACAGGAGAAATGATTATCGGGGGTTCCGTAAGCGCAGGCATTGCACCGGCTGCCCTTGCACTGGCCTGGCAGTATTTTGGGGCCGAAGAATACCTGCGTGTGGCAAAGGAAGCCGCATGCTGTTATTATAAAAATTATACAAGTAAAGGGATAACCACAGGCGGACCGGGTGAAGCGCTCCAATGTCCCGACAGCGAATCAGCCTTTGGACTGCTTGAAGCCTTCGTTGTACTTTATGAAGCAACAGGAGAAAAGAAGTGGCTTGATATGGCAAGGGATATGGGCAATCAGTGCTTTACCTGGTGTGTATCCTATGATTTCAAGTTTCCACCCGAATCAACCTTTGGAAAACTGGATATGCATACCGCAGGCTCGGTATATGCAAACGTGCAGAACAAGCACAGCGCCCCTGGAATATGCACTCTCTCGGGTAATTCTCTCTTTAAGCTTTATAGATACACAGGGAATAAGAAGTATCTTGAGCTAATAAGAGAAATTGCCCATAATATGACTCAGTACCTGTCCAGGGAAGACAGGCCTGTCAGAGCAATGGAGGGGCAGGTGATGCCCCGGGGCTGGATGAATGAGAGAGTCGAAATGAGTGACTGGTGGGAGCCCGTAGGTGAGATATTCTATGGTTCATGCTGGTGTGAAGTGTCAAATATGCTGGCCAATGTAGAGGTTCCAGGGCTTTATGTGCAGCCTGACACAGGATTTGCGTGTGCTATTGACCATATAGATGTTAAAATAATGGAGAATAATTGCAGGGAGCTTAAATTAAAAGTGAAAAACCCTACAGAATTCACTGCAAAAGTTAAAATACTATCCGAGAATTCCTGCGATATGCCTGGCATATTGGGACAAAACGCACTGTGGGGATGCCAGGTAGTAGAACTAAAACCAGGGGATGAAAAGGAAATCATATTCGATAAGATAAGATAAAACTGCTATCAAGCTTCGACTACCGCTTGCGATAGCGTATCGGCAAGCCGTACACTTCCTTTTATCTCCGGGGGTATCCAGATTTGCCGTACGGTATGTTAACTTGTAAGTAATATAAAAAATAATCAGGTAAGTTTTTATGAATACCTCATACCAACAAAGGAAAATGGAAAGGTAGGCCCGAACTGTGCAAATGCCATTAAAAAACATACTTCGCCGTATGGCCTCCAATCCGGTTGAACGTAGAAACATGATCTTTTTGCTGATCCGGGATACACTTTTTGGAGCGGCGATGATTTTCGCATCAAACACAATTGTACAGGCTTACCTTGTGAAAACCGGCCTGAGCACAACCAGCATCGGGCTCATCGGGACATTAAGCAATGTGGCTTCTATTGCAGGTATCCTGATTTTTATGGGAATCGCCGACAGAGCAGGAAACGGGATCCATATGCTGGCGGCATCGGCTTTCTTTATCACACTGACGCCGCTGGCACTTGTATTTATAGCCTTTTTTCCTGGGATGAGCAGCTATACCATGCTTGTCTTTTTGGTTGCTGCCGTGACTGCGCAAAATCTGGTATATTCTCTGAAAAATATGCTGGAATCCAAGGTTTTTACACAGATAATCCGTATTGAAATCTGCGGACAATTTCTTGCTGTGGACGGAGCGTTAGTAAGCATTGCCTCTGTCTTCTTCAGTATCGTTTCAAGTGCGGTTCTGGGTGCGCTTGGTTTCCCCGGCGGCTTTATGCTGCTATTTACAGTTTCGTTCCTGTTTTTTGCCGTAGCGGCTGCGTTGATCCTGGGCTTCAAGATATTGGAGCTTCATCCGGGAGTATTGCCGGATGCCGGAATTTCAGCATTTGCTGCATTGAGCAATATTTTCAGGGCGCGTGCATTCCGGATATTTGCACTGCCTAATATATCCAGGGGGATTGCCGCAGGCGGCTCCTATTTTGCCATGGCGGTAGGGATGAAAAAACTTGGCCTGGCGCCGATTTATTCCACTTATCTGGTGTTCTGGGGGACAATGGCGGCCATATTTGCGAATGTTATATTCGGCTTGCTGATCAAGCATATTGGCGCAGGCAGGCTTTGCCTGGTTGGCAGCCTGGCCGGTTCGGCGGGTCTTGTTTGCATGGTTTTTGCCGGCAGCGCCGATGTGTTTATAGGCTTTTATTTCCTTATGTTCCTCGGGCAGACCTTTGTGGACCTGGGGGTTCCAACCGGGGTGTTTGAGGTTATTCCCAATGAGATCATGGGGGCTTATACCGGAGGGCGTCTCCTTCTTATGGCGGGCGGGACAGCGCTTTCTATCATGGGCGTCAGCTTTTTAATGGATTCCGGCATGGAAATACTGGCGTTTGTTTTGGTTGGAGCTATTCAGATTATAGGCGGCTTCTTTTTCTGGAATGGTTTCAACAGGAACAGGCTATACCAATAATACTTAAATGAAAATATCTTGACTTGCGTAAGGACAAAGAACGGTATTAAGTAGTTAAAGTCATTCCGGGGAACTCTGGCGACGTGGGAATCTATATGCTGGGAAAGCTGAGTTAATTTCAATTGTGTACGGTTGCTGAATTGTGTTAGAATATCTTCAGGGTGATAATATTGAATAGCTTTTTTGAACTGGCTTTTACGAGAAGAAGTATAAGAAAATTTGAGGATAAAGATATACCAAAAGAGGATATAGAGCATTTTGTAAGGATTGCAGCCAGCGCTCCCAGCGGATGCAACAGCCAATGCTGGAGGTTTATCGCAGTATGGGATAAGGACGTCATTGGAAAGCTGGAAACTGCCGTTATGAAAAAAATAGCGGATATATTGAATAGTGGAGGGAAGGAAATATCCCCAACTTATCTATTGTCCAAAAAAAAGATGGCGACCTTCTTTACAAAGGCTCCGGTTGTAATAGCTGTATTTATGACCGGTTATAAATACTATGATCCTGTGTTTATTTCTGCCCTAAAAAATCTCGGATATGATGATGAAGGAATAATGAAGCTCTTTTCAAACTATGATCTGCTGTCTGTAGGCGCAGCTATACAGAACCTGCTGCTGGCTGTCCATGAAAAGGGCTATGGCGCCTGCTGGATGAGTGAACCGGCAATTGCAGGTGAGGAAATCAACAGAATTTTAGGAATCCCTGTGGAACAGAGGTTTATCAGCCTTATTCCGGTAGGTATACCGTCATATACTCCCAGAAATAAGAAGATGAAGGATTTTGGCGAGGTATTTTCAATTATTCCTTAACATGCTTCGGTCTATTTTACCATTTATATTTAGAGGCAGCTCTTCTATAAAGAAAATATGCCGGGGACAGCAGTGCTTCGGCAACAGCTTTTTACAATAGGACTTTATAGCCCTGACCGTAAGGCTGGAATCATTTTTTACAACCCATGCGGCAACCTTTTGTCCCTTCAGAGGATCGTCAACGCCTTTTACAGCGCTTGCGGCTATGCCGGGGCAGCGGTTCAGCATGTCCTCAACCTGCTCGGGCATTATTTTCAATCCTCCGCTGTTTATTACGTTGTTTTTTCTCCCGAGTAAAAACAGATATCTCTCGTCATCTATTTTCCCCAAATCACCTATTGTTGCCCTGGGTCTGTAATCCGGCGCCAGATAGGGGCTTTCAACCCAGATAAAATCATTTTCCGTCCACAATTTAACACCGGGGAACGCTTTGCCCACCGACTCAGGGAATTTCAACAAATCTCCGGCGCCGGCAACGCTTACATAGCCCAGTTCGCTGGCTCCATAATACTCGCATATGTTTGCATTGGGGAAAAATGAAATCAAACTTTAGACCGTACTTATATCAAGCTTTGAACCGGCACTGACCAATGATTTTACATGAGGCAAAGGATTCTCAGCTGATTTGAGCAATATGCGGTAATGGGCGGGGACCATGAAAATACTGCTGATGTTGTAAAATATTATTTCCTTTACCCAGCTTCGGGGTTGTTTGCTTCCTGCAAAGATTACGGTTCCTCCCTCATGCAGAAGGTGCAGGCAACTGTTGAGATTGGCTGTGTAAGCCATTGAACCGGATAGAAACAGCCTGTCGGAGCTTCCCAGCATAAAAGTCCTGCTCTGAAAGGGAAATGCTTTTACCCAACTTCCGTGGTCCCGCCATACTAGTTTGGGTGGACCGGTACTTCCGGAGCTTAATGAACCAAGGAAAAGGTCGTCATCTGTAACTACAGGAAGGGGAGCAATTTTTTCGCAATTAAGGGGATGTCCATCATCAATGATAAGTACGGGGCTGATACTGACAGCCAGATTACTCACGTATTCACCGGGCATTGATATATCAATGGGAATTGAAGCTGCGCCCGCTTTCGAAGCTCCAAGGATAAAGACAAGCTGCTTTACAGGATTGGATAACCTGACAATGATTTTCCCACCTTTTTTAACCACGGCGGCCACACAATGGGCAATACGGTCAATCTCCCGTTGAAGCTCCCCGTAGGTCAACTCTGTATGTGAATGTATAAGACATTTTTTTTCCGGCCGTGCTTTTGCCCATAATTCAATATTACTGAAAATAAGCATTTTTACTTACATTCCTTTTGCTGTACTCAAGGCACAAAATCTTTTGAAAACTCTCAACTCTCTCAAGCTATCACCGGTCCCTTTTATATGATTTTATCAGTATGGAAATACCCTGGCCGCCCACAGCCCCTATTGAAGCTATTCCATAGTTTCCGCCTGTATATTTCAGGGCTTCAAGCAAGTGCAGCAGGATTACGGCGCCGGACGCTCCGTAAGGATGTCCGTAGGCCAATGCGCCGCCAAGGATATTTATCCTGTTCAAATCCAGGCACAGCTCTTTGCAGCAGGCTAACACCTTCACAGCAAAGGCTTCGTTAATTTCAAAGGCGTCGATTCCTTCAAGCGGTATGTTGAACTTATCAATAAGTTTTTTAACGGAGGCCACAGGGCTCAGAGGAAAAATATTGGGGTCGATGGCTGCAATAGCGGCTCCGATAAGCTCTGCTTCAGGTGTTAAATCATATTTTTCAACCGCTTTTTCAGAAGCGACAAGAATGGCAGCAGCGCCGTCATGTTTAAGACATGAGTTTCCGGCAGTGATTTTTCCGCCTTTAACGAAAACGGGTGGCATCCGGTCCAGCAACTTGAATGTCAATGCCGGCCTTATACTTTCATCCATATCCATTACCTTGCCATCAGAATTTACAGGTATGATCGCATCCTTAAGAACACCTTTCACATGCGCCGCATAAGCTTTGCTGTGACTTGACAGGGCAAACTCATCCATATCCTTTCTTGGTATGTCCATAAGCTTTGCCACATTTTCGGCCGCTTCTCCCATTTCCGGGTCTCCAATGGAGGGCGTAGAAAAGGGAGCCCTTTCATAATAGACGCCTTCACCTTTGAATCTGGGGTCTATAGGGTTGAACTGGCGTTTCGGGGCCATGCTTGTGCTTTCAACCCCGCCTGCGATGACAATATCGGCCTGGCCGGACCGTATCCCGTCGGCTGCCCACATAATTGAAGCAAGTCCCGAACCGCACTGGACATCTACGGTTACACCCGGTATACTATGCGGCCATCCGGCTTCCAAGGCCGAAACCCTGGCAATATTCCCGCCGGGACCTGCAGCGTTGCCCAATACGACAAGATCTATTACGTCGGGCTGCAATTTCATATTGCCGGCTATTTTGTTCAGGACCAGAGCTGCCATTTGTTCGGGCAAAAACTTTTTAAGCATTCCTCCGGTCTTGCCGATAGGCGTCCTGGCCCCACCTGCAATAAAAACCCTGCTCATGACCTGTGCATCCTCGACAAATGCTTGTTGACTGCAAACCCGATAAATGTCGCTGCACAAGCTTTGAACACATCTCCCGGAATAAACGGCAGGGCCCCGGTGATAATAGCCTTATAAAACCCTATGCCGGTTACAAAATTTAGCCATGTAACTCCAACTGCATATACAATTATAATACCGCCTATGAAATTGGAAATCCCTAACCGTAGCAGATTATTTTCAAGGCCTCTTATAAGAGATATAACTATTGCTGCAACCAAGAATCCGATAAGATACCCGCCCCGCGGGCCTGCAATAACGGATAGACCCGAAGTACCACCGGCAAAAACGGGAACTCCTGCCATACCCAGCAGCAGAAAGGTTGTTACACTCATTGCCGCCTGTCTGGCTGTCAGGATACTTCCTGCCAGCATTACCGCCAGCGTTTGGCCTGTAATGGGAACCGGGCTAAAAGGGAGCGGTATGTACACAAATCCCAGCACAGCTATGATAGCTGCAAACAGGGCGGAATATATGCAGTCTTTTAAATTCATTTTCTTTAGCATAAATAAGCCGTACCTTTCAAAGTATATTTACCTGAAATATGTTTAATGGAGAGAGGCCAGACACACTGGTTTGCCAATGCATCAAAAAACATTGCTTACGGATTTGGCCCCTTTTTAGATTTTAAATGGTAAAAGTGTAATTGTCAACTAAATTTTAAAGCTGGGTTAACAATGTTGACAAATAAAGCCGGAGACTGAAAATTTCCCGTCAGTAAATATCAAGGAACCGGCTTTACTTCAGAAATAATGACTCTTGCTTGATTTCTATTCACAGTATTTGTAAATCCTAACAATACAAATACCCAGGAAATTATGTAGCCATATCTTTGCTGCTGTTCAGTAATCAAATAAAGTAATACATATCCACAAAAAATTATGTAAAATAGGTTTATAATTTTGTTTTCCGTATATTTTTTGTAAATAAACAGCCCTTTATAAGTACATAAAACTACCATTACAAATAATAATTGGGAAAAAAGGAAAACGAATGTACTTAAAGCAGCGACCGTACCTAGAACTCCAGTCTCGCCTGTTGCCCAATTCACTGCGGAGAAATCTCCGAAGGACCATTGTGCTATGAATTTGACTATATAGAATGCTATAAGTTTGTATAAAGGTGTAGTAGTTAGTCTATCTTTAATAATACCTTTTGTTGCAGTTTCAACTGCCCCATAGTCATAATTATACATTGCGGGTATCTTGCTATCTTCCTCATTCCACATACCTATGGCATTAATGTTTGTTCCCTTTAAAACAGAAGTTATAAAAGGTTCCCTTCCCTTCCATAGCGAATATTCAGTAATACCAAAACCCAACAAGACAGTGTTTGCGATATATAGGGGAATAAAGAATGATAACAATATTAAACTGCAGGATTTTGCAAACTTTTTTTTATCCCAATATACGACTAGATATATGATATAGGCTATAACAAAAACAAAAGCAACCATTCTAAAAAGATTCCCTATAGATAGAAGCAAACCGGAATATAAAAACCAAGCTATATTCTTTTTTCCCTTAATAATTAGTATAAAAATGTATGTGCTTCCTAAGAAAAATGGTATAGCCAAATTCTCGGAACAAACCACAGAATTATATATTATAAAAGCTGGGAAGAAACTTGCTAAAAGTGCAATCCAAACCCCTTTCACTCTATCGTTATATAATTCTGTGCCAATTAAATAGATTAAATATATGCTTATAGTTGATAATACAATATTTGCCAACTTGATAATCAACAAAGGATTAATAAATATCTTTTGAAACAGTCCTAAATATATTGTCAGCATTGTTAAGTGAGGGAATCTCGCCATATAGCTTGTTCCCTTAAAAACCCAATATTCGCCATTAGCAAACTGCTTTGCTGAATCATATATTAAACCAAAATCAGAAACAGGTTTTGTGTCTACCGCCAAAATCCAAATAATCCTTAAAATAAAAGATATACTCAATATTATTACTATAATTTTAGAATAATTTTTATTTCTCCTTAAGTATTTGTAAACTAGGTAGGCGATGCCTAAACTCACTATCATAAAAAGTAAATTAATCAATAATAGCTTAATAAATTCACTTTTCGGTAATTTTAAAAATACTCCAATTGACACGCCTATGCTACCTATTAATATTAAAAAGAATAAAATTTTTAGTGAAGTGATTACAAATACAGTAAAACGTTGCTCTAAATATTTCACATAACCCTCCGTAAGTTCATTGGGAATATCAAGTCCTCCAGTATCCTTTGTATTAATCCAATTATTCCCTGAAGTACATAAAACATTCAACTTTCAAAAATCAAGATAAATATCAGTTTACAAAAATCAGGACTTTACTTATCAATGCCTGCAATATATAATCAATAATGTAATCGAGTACATTTACTGAATGGAGTATGATTTATGGCTGTGACGGTGAAGGATGTCGCTAAGCATGCAGGAGTCTCAACAGCAACGGTATCCCGTGTTATCAACAATGACGTCCGTATCAGTGATGTTACCAGGGCGAAGGTTCTGGAAAGCATGGAGGAGCTTGATTACAAGGTCAACAATATTGCCCGCAGTTTGAAGACCAACAAAACGTATACCATAGGTTTCATTTGTCCGGAGCTTTCAAACACCTTCAATATGACATTAGCAAAGGGAATGGAGGATGAGCTCCGGAGATTTGGATATAATGTGATCATTTGCAATTCCAATGAGAATGCAGACGAGGAAAATGAGCGAATAAGGGTTCTGATCCAGAAGTGTATTGACGGTGTAATCATTATTCCTGCATCAAACAATGGTTCCCACTTCAAACAGCTTTCAGACACAGGGATTCCCGTAGTTCTTGCTGACAGGCTGGTAGATGATTTTATTACGGATGCCGTACTTGTTGATAATATCAATGCCAGTTATTCGGCGATGGAGTATTTGATACGTCAGGGTGTACGGCGTATCGGCTACATTGGAGGCGACCTTAAAATCACACCTGCCAGGGAACGGGATGAGGGATACAGAAGAGCGCTGAATGATTATTGTATCCCTTTTGAAAGCAGCATAGTCAAGTATGGGGATTTTCATGCCCGGAGCGGGTATGAAAAGATGGAAGAACTGATGAAGGATGAGAATCCTCCGGGGTATGTTTTTATTACCAACTACTATATGCATGCGGGAGCTACAAAGTACCTTATGGAACACAGGAAGGATGTGAAAAATCCTGTAACTATAGCAAGTTTTGACGATATGGAGCTTGCATCGCTGCTTGGTTACTGCAAGGTACTTGTAAGCCAGCCGATGCTTGAGATCGGAAGCAGGGCGGCAAAAATACTTATGGACAGAATAAACGGAGAGGATATATCCTTTCCGATGATATACAGGTTAAAAGCCGGGTTGCTGTTTAAATAATAATAAATGCAAATGTAATCGTTTGCATAAAATCAAGGAGGGTAATAATCATGGCAAACATTAGAAGCCTTAAGACCAACAAACCTAAGAACAGACTGCAGGGGGCGCATCCCAAAATAGGCATCCGTCCTACGATCGACGGCAGACGCAGAGGCGTGAGGGAAAGCCTGGAAAACCAGACTATGAACATTGCCAAAGCTGCAGCAAAGCTTCTTACAGAGAATTTGAAGTATGCTGACGGGCTGCCTGTGGAGTGTGTTATCGCAGATACCTGTATCGGCGGTGTGGCAGAAGCAGCCAGATGCGCCGAAAAATTTACAAGAGAAGGCGTAGGGGTTTCATTGACAGTTACTCCATGCTGGTGTTACGGTTCCGAAACCATGGATATGGATCCGACCACGCCTAAAGCCGTATGGGGCTTCAACGGGACTGAACGTCCCGGCGCCGTGTATCTTGCTGCGGTTCTGGCAGCACACAACCAAAAGGGCATTCCTGCTTTCGGCATATACGGAAGGGATGTCCAGGACTCCGGAAACACAGAGATCCCGGCGGACGTAAAGCAGAAACTTCTTTTGTTTGCCAAAGCGGGTATAGCAGTTGCTGAAATGAAGGGGAAATCGTATCTGTCCATGGGTTCCGTTTCAATGGGAATAGCAGGCTCAATAGTCAATGAGGATTTTTTCCAGAATTATCTCGGTATGAGAAATGAATACGTTGATATGTCCGAGTTTGTCAGAAGGATGGATGAAGGTATTTTTGACAGTGAAGAGTTTGAAAAGGCTTTGAAATGGGTCGGGGAAAACTGTAAGGAAGGGCTTGACGACAATGCCCCTGAGGCTCAGAGAACCAGGAAAATGAAGGATGACGACTGGAAAACAGTGATTAAAATGACTATCATTGCAAGAGATCTGATGGTAGGCAATCCCCGGCTTGCAGAGCTTGGCTTCCAGGAGGAAGCTATGGGGCATAATGCCATAGTATCAGGCTTCCAGGGACAAAGACAGTGGACTGACCATCTCCCTAACGGTGATTTCATGGAAGCAGTGCTGAATTCATCCTTTGACTGGAATGGAATAAGGCAGGCGTATTTAGTTGCAACTGAGAATGACAGCCTGAATGGCGCTGCAATGCTTTTCGGGCATCTGTTGACCAATACCGCGCAGGTATTTGCCGACGTTAGAACATACTGGAGCCCGGATGCCGTCAAAAGGGTAACCGGAAAAAAACTGACAGGACTTGCGAAGGATGGAATCATCCATCTTGTGAATTCCGGTTCTGCAGCCCTTGATGGCTGCGGTCAACAATCCGTCGACGGAAAGCCGGCTATGAAGCCTTATTGGGATATTACACCCGAAGAGGCGGGTAAATGCCTTGATGCAACATCATGGAGACCTGCGGATATCGGTTATTTCAGAGGGGGCGGTTTTTCATCGGATTTCATGACGGTAGGCGGGATGCCTGTCACCATGTCAAGGATAAATCTGATAAAAGGTCTGGGACCGGTCCTGCAAATTGCCGAAGGATATTCCGTTGAACTGCCTGAGGATGTGAGTAGTGTGCTTGACAACCGCACAAATCCTACATGGCCTACTACATGGTTTGCACCTGTGCTTACCGGAAAAGGCGCTTTTACGGATGTATATTCGGTAATGGCAAATTGGGGAGCCAACCATGGTGCGTTCAGTTATGGGCATATCGGAGCGGAACTGATTACAATGGCGTCCATGCTGAGAATTCCCGTGTGCATGCACAACGTATCGGAAGACAGGATTTTCAGGCCAAGCGCATGGAACGCTTTCGGGACATACGACAGGGAAAGCTCCGATTACAGGGCTTGTGAGAACTTCGGACCTATGTACGGTAAATAATAATTGCCATAGTACAAAAGAAGGACCACTTTCTTTTATGGTTAATAGTACTTGTATTGGGAGT
>VEPD01000154.1 GCA_012027035.1 Ruminiclostridium sp.
ATCTGTCGCGCACCCGCATAGCGGGTGGTTCATTTGTTTCGCATAGCTCATTTCTCTGTAGAGAAACTCGCTTCATGCTCAACAGGCTAAAGCCTATAAAAGAAAAAAGATTGCCTCGCAATCTTTTCACCTTTTACCTAAAGCTTGACTAAATTAGCTTCCATTTTTTTGCTTCATGAATTTACCGTGACTCAGGGGCACTGAACCCAAATTGACTTTCATAAACGATAATGAAAGTGCTCTATTAATTTCAAACAGTAATGCCGCAAGAGAAACACCTCATAATGCCAAGGCGTTATATATCAGAGTTCTGACATCTTCATAGCCTTGTCGGCCTGGTAGGAGCTTCTTACCAATGGCGCTGAGGCAACATATTTGAAACCCATGTCAAGAGCCTTTGCTTTGTAGCTTTCAAAGACATCCGGACGAACATATTCGACCACCGGATGGTGGCTTTTTGACGGGGCCAGATATTGGCCTGCAGTCAGAAAATCGCAGCCTGCCTCCCTAAGATCCCTGAACACACCGAGGACTTCCTGCTCATTCTCCCCAAGGCCAAGCATGATCCCGGATTTTGTATATGTGTCTTTACACATTTTTTTTACATTTTGCAAGAGTTCCAGCGATCTACGGTAGACAGCCATCGGACGCACTTCAGGATAAAGGCGGGGTACTGTTTCAACATTGTGGTTCAATATATCGGGACGGGCATCGATTACTGTTGACAGGGCATCATATGACCCTTTAAAATCCGGGATAAGCACTTCAATCACTACTTCCGGGTTAAGCTCCCTTACTTTCCCGATAACAGCAGCATAATGCTCTGCTCCTCCATAGGCCAGGTCATCCCTTGTAACCGATGTAACTACTACATGCCGCAGATTCAGTTCCCTGACAGCCTGAGCCACATGAAGCGGTTCATCCGCATCCACCATATCAGGACGGCCTTTGCGAACATCACAAAAAGTGCAGTTCCTGGTACAGACCTTACCTAGAATCATAAAGGTAGCTGTTTTTCTGCCGAAGCATTCCATTATATTGGGGCAGCTGGCCTGTTCACATACAGTATGAAGTGACAGACGCTTGAGGATTTCTTCCACCTCTTCACGCTTTGATCCGCCATTTACCCGTACTCTGAGCCATTCAGGCTTTCTCTCATGCATATTGAATATGATCCTTTCCTCATAGCAATCATAGCAAAGTCAGTACATCCAATTCATCCGGGGTAATTCTCTGCTCCTCCAGTCCGAAAACCTGCGTAAAGTAAAAGATTACCCGTTCATTGAGCTTTTCATAGTTCTCGGCATGTCCAAGAAGCTTTTGCAGGGAAGTTACCCCTCTGTCCATTATTCCGCAGGGATTTATCCATTTGAAATGGTCCAGGTCGGTGTTTACATTGAAAGCAAAACCATGCATGGTGACCCAGCGTTTTACAGCTATTCCGATTGCGGTAATCTTGCTGTTTTCCACCCAGACGCCTGTATATTTCTTATCATCCCGGTGAGCTGTCATACCATAATCATCTTTCAACAGCCTTATGAAAACCTCTTCGATTTTACCCACATAATCCTTAATATCCCTGCCGTATTCATTCAGGTCCATTATGGGATATCCTACGATTTGTCCGGGTCCGTGATAAGTGACGTCACCGCCGCGGTTAACATCAAATATTTCCACTCCTGCAGCCTTCAGTTCCTCAGTGGGCAGAAGGATATTGGAATACTCCCCTCTCCTGCCTACTGTAAGTACGGGAGGATGCTCAACCAAAAGCATTATGTCTCCCATCTTCCCTGCCTGCCTCAAAGCCAGAAGCTTTTCCTGTATGGCTAGCGCTTTCCCGTATTCAAGCCTGCCAAGCTTTACAACCATTATGTTCATACATTATTTTCCTTAAATGGCATTGGCATTGGCAAGCAGATACCTTTCCGCATCCGCCGACCACAAGCCGTTGTTCTTATCAACAATATCAGCCAGCCCCGCATATAATGCATCGGTTTTTCCCTTTCCTCTGAAATCAGCGATTGCAGTAAGCTCCATATCAATGTTTGTGTAAATCAGCTTTTTACCGCCTGGGATTTTGGGCAGGTTCAAAGTCGTTTCCACTACGCTGTTAAGGCCGCCTATATGGGTTATCATTGAGGAAGGATCAATTTTCCCGGCAGCCATCATATCAAGGGATTCAATCATATCATCGGTGTTTCCTCCGCTTGTACCCACTACATGAGTCAAAGAGTAATGTACATTATAGAAGTTAAATTCAGCAGAAAAAGCGGGATTGCTCGGACCTGCAAAGAAATTTAGACAGCCGTCGTGGCCCAGTATCCGGTCGCCCATTTCTACTACCGGCCTGACAGGTGCAAATACCATGACGTCGTCGTATCCTTTTCCGCCATTCAACGATAAAAGATATTCTTCAGGCTTTTCTATTTTAGCTGTGTTTACATACATCAGCCTGACTCCGTTCTTTGCCGCCTCTTCAACTGTGTAGATTGATGCAGCTCTTTCCAGCCTCGCATCGTCTATATCGGTAACTGCCAGAATGCCGGGCTTTCTTTCGCGGTGAATGGCATAGTCAATAGCGCCCAGACCCATCGGACCCACGCCCGCCAGAACAGCCATGCTTCCGCCTTTTACTATTTCCATGTCATGAATGTAGCTTCCGCCTTTGGTATGATACATTGCATGAAATGTACCGACTATGCAGGACATAGGCTCCGACAGGGAGCCGTAAAAATATGCGTCACCCTGGTATTGAAGCAGGCACCCGCGTTCCATTACTTCATTGGGTATAACAATGTAGGTGGCGCTGCCGCCTATATACCGGTATGTATAACCTGGCGCCGCATATGGATTCTCCGGCTTATTCAAGGCAGGCTGAATGGAAAATTTGCTGCCGGCCTTGAATTTATCCCTCCACTTGCTCCCGACTTCAATTATTTGCCCGCAAAACTCATGGCCTATGATTACCGGATTCCTGTCGATATCATCCGGCACCCTTTTGTGTTCGCTGCCTTGAATAGCAGCTTTATAGGAAGACATGCATATGCTGTCTGAAATGATGCGGGCAAGAATTTCATCGTCTTTTATTTCAGGTAATTCGAATTCATCAAGTCTTAAATCGTTTTTCCCATATAATCTGACTGCTTTTGTTTTCATGATTATCCCTCTTTTTTATATATTTATTCCATGCATCCAGTCTAGCACATATTAAACAACATGTGAAGACAAAAAGTAAAAAATGAGCATTAAATGTTATCTTTATTCACATCCGTGTGATATTCAAACATTGTATACTTAGGGCTTGTCTGGTAATAAATGTGCCATCTGATTCTGTGATGATTTTTTGTTCGGCAAGGCGATGGAGACGCAGATACTTTGTGTATCTAAGTCGACAG
>VEPD01000223.1 GCA_012027035.1 Ruminiclostridium sp.
CGGCTTCGTTGTTGTCGGCTTAGATACACAAAGTATCTGCGCCTCCATCCGCCTTGCCGAACAAAAAATCATCACGGAATCAGATGGTACATTTATTACAGGACAAGCCCTAAACAAGTATTTGTGGAGCAGTTGGCGGGATGCATGGCAAAACACAGGTCTGGTCAAGGATATACCTTAATAAAGAAAATAAATAAATGGTGAGAGGCATGCAGAAGATTTATATTAACGACATAAGTCCAGGAACATTCATAGCTAAAGATATTTATAACAGCTGTGGAACTATGCTTGTCTCAAAAGGCACTGTTATTATGGACAGATTTATCAAACAACTGGAGGATACCGGAATCACTGAACTCTTTGTAGAAGATGCTTCTTTTGAAAGTGTTGAAAAAAACTCCTGTGATGACTCCGGTCTGTTTGACAAAGAACAGCAGAAACTTCCCATAAACGGTATAATAAATGAGAAAACCAGGATCCAGGCTCAAATGCAGGTCAAGAAGATAATGGTCAGGTATAGCGCTCACAGCCATGTAAATATTGACAAGATATATAAAATTGTCGAAAACATCATTGAACAGTTGCTTTCCAGAAGTGAAATAATTCTTACCCTATCCCAGCTAAGATCCATTGATGATTATACATATGAGCACTCTGTAAATGTAAGCGTTCTGTCGCTTATTGTTGGAATCGATATGAGTCTTGGTAAAGAAGCCCTTGGCAACCTGGGTACCGGTGCGATGCTTCATGATATCGGCAAAGCTGTAATACCTGACAGCGTACTCAAGAAACCTTCAAAATTGACCAGTTCGGAATTTAATGAAATAAAAAAACATTCGGAATATGGCTATGAGATACTTTCAAAAATCGGTTTGCCGGAGGAAGCAGCTCTTATCGCGCTGCACCATCATGAAAAATATGACGGTTCAGGTTACCCCATGAAGCTAAAGGGGAATGAAATACCTTTATATTCGCGTATCGTGGCCATAGCTGATGTATATGACGCTATTTCCAACGACAGGGTTTATAAAAGGAAATTCTCTCCGGACAAGGTATTCAGGCAGATTGCACAGTTGGGTAATACTCATTTTGATCCGGAGGTAATGGGAAAGTTTGTTTCACACCTGACGCTCTATCCCAATGGATCAGGCGTTATTCTAAATACAAATCACAAAGGCATAATTATCGGTCAGAACAGATTTCTGCCCCAAAGCCCGGTAGTCCGTATATTTCGTAAGGGCAGATCGGATATAGGTAATAGGTATACTGATGTTGACCTGTCTCAGACTAAATTCCTTTATATAACAGATACATTTTGATGTCTTTCTAAATAGTATTAAGTATGCAGCATTAATGAAATTCAGAAGCCAGGGTTATTCAACTTTAGGTCTTTGAACTATCTTCGTCAGTCCTAATATTGCGCGAGGGATATGAATCAGAATAGAATTTCATATTTTTATTGTATCTGGTATTAAAATCTGGTATTATAATCATATGCTATTATATTGTATACATTATGCAAAAAACAATTACTTTGTATTGGGGGAACGAATGTATGGTGCTATTAAAATCATTTAAAGGCGGAGCTCATGTAAAATATTACAAGGGTACACATGGAAACGCTACCGTTACCATGCCTGTCCCCGCCAAAGCAGTCATACCGATGCTGCAGCATATAGGCGCTGTATGCACTCCATTGGTTAAAAAAGGCGATATGGTCAAAGTTGGCCAAAAAATCGGGGACAGTGAGGCTTTTGTATCGTCGCCTGCTCATTCCAGCGTTTCGGGCGTAGTTACAGATATAAAACAATATCTGTGTCCGGGTGGTATGGAGGTTATGTCTGTTGAAATAGAAACGGACGGACTTCAGGAATTATGGGAGGGTATAAGGCCGCCTGACAGGCTGGATAAATCCGCCATGGTAAAGGTTATAAGAGAATCAGGGATTGTGGGATTGGGCGGAGCCGGGTTTCCGACTCATGTCAAACTATCGCCGCCACCGGAAAAGTCTATTGACATACTGATAATAAATGGGGCCGAGTGTGAGCCGTATATCACTTCCGATTACAGGGAAATGCTTGAGAACACTGACGACATACTTGAAGGGATTGATATAGTTAAGAATATAGTCGGCGCCAGAAAAGCATACATAGCAATTGAAAGCAATAAGCCAGCGGCCTTGAGGCTTTTTCAGGGAAAAGCGGGCTCATGCGGAGAATTTGGGATTGTCGGCCTGAAAACCAGATATCCCCAGGGCGCTGAAAAGCAATTGATATATGCTGCAACAAAAAGAAAGGTTCCTGCGGGAGGATTACCTTCGGATATTGGTGTTGTTGTACAGAATATCAATACCGTTTCGTTTATTGCGAAATACATGAGAACAGGCATGCCCCTGATAAGCAGAAGGATAACAGTTGACGGGTCGGCTGTAAAGTCCCCGGGTAATGTGGAAGCACTAATCGGTACGCAATTAAAAGATGTCTTTGATTTCTGCGGAGGCTTTACGGAAAAACCTGCCAAGGTCATTATGGGTGGTCCGATGATGGGTGTGGCGCAATTTTCGTTGGATGCTCCGGTCCTGAAGCAAAGCAATGCAATCCTGGCTTTAAACGCCGGGGATGCTATTTTGCCTGAAGAGAGTGTATGCATCAGGTGCGGAAGGTGTGTAACAGCCTGTCCGATGAATCTGATGCCGCTTTATATAAATGCCGGTGTGATGATGAGGGATTTTGACAGTGCGAAAAAGTATAATGCCAATGATTGTATGGAATGCGGCTGCTGTTCGTATGTCTGCCCCGCCAAAAGGCATCTGGTGCAGTCAATGAAGGTGGCAAAAACAGAATTTGCGAAAAAAGAAAGAAAGCCTGTCATGATAGATGATAGAGTGAATTGATTCGAAAACCATTTAATGACAAATATAGTTGTCATTGCGAGGAGCGATAGCGACGTGGCAATTTTTGTGCCGGAAACCGGGGGTAAAACCAGATTGCTACGGCCTATGGCCTCGCAATGACAGGGGATTTACGTTTCTGAATTTAATCAGAGTGCTTAAGGGAGGAATCCGCATGGAAAAGGGATTTTTGATTTCGTCTTCTCCTCATATAAGGAGCGGGGCTTCTACCCAGGGGATAATGAAAGATGTACTGATAGCGCTGATACCGGCATTGACTGCCGGGATATACTTTTTCCGGCTAAAAGCCCTGCTGGTTGTATTAGTGACTGTAGCTGCAAGTATTGGCGCGGAATATATTTCAAATATATTGATGAAAAAACGCCAGACCGTTGGCGATTACAGCGCTGCCGTCACAGGTCTCCTGCTGGCCTTCAACCTGCCGCCGTCGATACCCCTGTGGATAGCCGTCACAGGAGGAGTTTTTGCAATAATAATTGTAAAGCAGCTGTTCGGCGGACTTGGACAGAACTTTATGAATCCTGCGCTTGCTGCAAGGGCGTTTTTGCTTGCATCCTGGCCGGTTCAGATGACGCTTTGGACCAGTCCTGTTGACGGAGTGACCACAGCTACGCCTCTTGCATTGATAAAAAAAGGCGGAGAAGCTGTTGCAGGAGTTTTGCCCTCATATATGAGCCTTTTCAGCGGTAATGTGGCGGGCTCTATCGGAGAAACTTCGGCAATCGCTCTTGCTCTGGGAGCGGCTTATCTGCTCTTCAGGAGAGTAATCATACCGTTGATACCTTTGGGCTTTATAGCAACCGTCGCATTGATGACATGGACATTGGGCGGTGAGAGTCTCTTTAGCGGCGATGTTCTTTATCACATACTTTCCGGCGGTTTGATGCTTGGCGCATTCTTTATGGCTACCGACTATGCCACTACGCCGTCTACCGTGAAAGGAATGTTGATTTTTGGAATCGGCTGCGGTTTGCTGACGTCCATAATAAGGCTTTACGGAGGCTATCCGGAAGGCGTGTCGTATTCGATTCTGCTGATGAATGTCGCTGCGCCTTTGATTGAGAGATATACAAGACCAAAGGTCTTCGGAGGTGATATTGCACATGCGTGATATGTTCAAACCGGCTCTGGTCCTGTTTGTCATTTGTCTTATAGTTGGCGCTGCCATGGCATTTACGAATTTTGCCACTGCCGGCAGAATTGAGCAAAGAATAACCGAAGATTCTGAAAATGCCAGAAAAGCGGTATTGCCTGACGCAGACGGTTTTGTAAAAATGAATTTGGACAAAATCAAAGCAGTGTCCGGTAATTCAGGTTATGATACCATAAAGGAAGCTTATGCAGCAAAGAAAGGTGACAGCGTTATCGGCTATGTATTCCTGGCTAAACCTGCGGGCTATGCGGGGGAGATAAATATTATGATTGGCATAGACGGCAGGGGCCATGTCAGTGGCGTGGAAATAGGCGACAATAAAGAAACGCCGGGGCTTGGATCAAAAGCAAAAGATAAAAAATTTAAAGGGCAGTTTTCCGATAAAAAATATGATATTATAAATGTTGTAAAAAGAAAGGCAGAAAAAGGTGATGAGGTTCAGGCAATATCGGGTGCGACAATTACGTCAAAAGCTGTATCCATTGGCGTGCAGCAGGCGTCCCGGCTGGCTGGCGCGTTATTGAACAACGTCAACAGTCCCACCTCTTAGGTGGCGGGTTTTCGATGGAAAGCTGTCAGTGGTGAGTACAATCTCCCACTGACGTTGTTCAAACGCCACGCGAAAGCGGGGCGCGCA
>VEPD01000460.1 GCA_012027035.1 Ruminiclostridium sp.
GAAATAAAAATTTGTGCGTTATGTTTCATTAATGTAATATTTCGCAAAATAAGATTTTGCGAAATAAATTGTTGAAGCATTCGCAATATTTCTGTGAGGTGCATAAATGCCGATTTAATAATGAAGTTTAGCTGTAGTACTAAATGCCGTGCTTTGTCACATAAGCAGCCGCCTGAGCACGATTACTCAAACCCAGTTTATCCAGGATAGTGCTTACATAATTACGTACAGTGTTTTGACCCAGGCAGATGGCAGCAGCAATTTCCTTATTGGTTTTTCCCTCTGCAATCAATGCCAATATTTTTTTCTCCTGGAGTGTTAAAAGTCCCTCCTTCTGCTCATCTTGAATAAGGTTCTTCATTCGGGCAATAACCTTCTGAGTCAATACAGGGTCCAGCAGCGAGCCCCCTTGATAAACAAGGCGGACAGCATTGACCAGTTCAAGGCTGCCGATTTGTTTCAGGACATACCCGGAGGCTCCTGCCATGATTGATGCAAAAACCGCCTCATCATCAACATAAGATGTTAACATAATAACTTTGCAATTCGGAATATTTTGAACAATCTCACGACATGCTTCGATTCCACTTCCTTTTGGAAACCGTATATCCATAATAACCACATCGGGCCGGATGGCAGATGCTTTTTCGACAGCGTCATCCGGAGTGTCTGCTTCTCCTACCAATGAGAAATGCGGTTGCCTTTGCAAAACTACCTTTAGCCCCTCACGAACCAACTCATGATCATCAACTATAAGTATTTTAATAGTTTCTGCCATAAATAAAACCATTCCTTTCTCCCATCTCAAGGTATAAAACGGAATGATACCGTTATATTTGAGCTTATTTGGGTTAATATCCATATTTACTATTGAGAAGACAAGTAACTACAAATTATACTGTGGTTTCAGACTACTCCTCCTATAAATGGTATACTAGCTTCTATTTTAGTGCCATGCCCTTCGCTGCTTACGATTTGTAAATTGCCACCAAGGATTTGCGCTCTTTTAGCCATATTATCAAGACCGTATTGTTCACCTTTATTTTCGGACATGTGATCCAGCCTGTTAAACCCTTTACCGTTGTCTTTTATACTTAAGCACAACAAATTTTTATTTAAAACAAGCTGAATTTCAGCAGATGTGGCTGAAGCATGCCGCAAAATATTGCTCAAGGCTTCCTGCACAATAAGATATAGTTGTTCAACTTGAAATGGAGATAATTCTGTTATAGCTTGCTTGTCTTCCAAGGTAAGATGTGCCTCAATAAGTGAATTAGCTTTAAATTCGTTGACAAGGTTCGCAAGTTGTTGACTCAAATCCAGATTTTGTAACTGTATGGGGCGCAGATTTAGAATATAGGCCCTGATTTTGTTGATAATACCGTTGAGTTTATTCATAACTTCCGAGAGGGTATCCTGGGCTTGAACAGTATTCTCCCGTGTTAAGAACATACTATTTTCTATATTCAATCCAATGGCATACAGTGATTGAATAATTCCATCGTGAAGGTCACGGGCAAAACGTTCCCGTTCCTGAAGTACTGCTTGTTTTCTTTCTACTTCATCAAGACGATTATGCTTTTCCCAATCAACAACTTTTAAAAGCCCTACAACATTGTAAAGAATAATTATTCCGCATAAAGTTCTCAAAATTTGTACCGGGAAATGGAAGGTGGCAAAAAACCAGGTTGTGTTAACAGAACTGGCAAGTATAAAGCTCTCTGCCGGTGGTACAATCAGACCTGTCGCCAGAGAATACAACATCATGGACATGGAAGCGCCGATAAGATTTTTGATAACTTCGGCATTTTTTAATCTATTTAGTTCGGTCTTTTGAAGAAACAAAACTATTCCGGAAAATAAGGCTCCTGACAGACCAAATGTATAACGAGCTAAAATCTCTCCATGCTTTAACCAATGTTCCGGTTCATATTTCCCAAGTGTTTGGTAATTTACGACTATAAGCAGAGTCCAGAATAAAAACATGAAACTTGGAACGATTGCCAATAACCTCTTGTTTAAGGATTTGCTGCCACCCAAAGTTTTCATCCCAAGCTCAAGAGAAAAACAAATCAGCATTGTAAAAGAAAGGGTACACATAGACATTTTCAAAATACGCATCAAAAATATTGTATCTGCAGGTAAGTAACCGGCCTGGATAGGAATAAACACATCTCCCCATTCGGCAAAGCCGTGAATAATACCGAATCTCGCAAGCCATCGTAAACTGAATGCGATTTTAAAGCTGCTGTCTTTAATGTACTTAAGTTGTATAACCACTCCAATGAGGAAAAAAGTAAGTCCATAAACGAAAGTAATTATAACCATATTGCTAAGAAGAATCTGGTTCAGCATATCACGTTTTCCACCTTCTCTTTCCTGATTCTCAGCCTATTAAAGATATTTCTAAAAATATTTCGATGCAAGATAATTGTAATACTTACAGACTCTTATTACAATAGCCCTCAATTTTCCAGCATTAGTCCAGGCTGGTTGAAACCCAAAATTATATTGTACCAAAATAAATTGTTTTATGTTAATATGTTTAAAAGAACAGGAAAGGAGGTTAAAGCTGTTGGAAAAAAACTCATCAAGTTATGTCAATAAAATCTGGAACTTGTTTAGTTCAATGAAATTTGGATTGACATTGCTTGGCATAATTGCCGTAACAGCAGGAATAGGAACAGTAATTCCCCAGGAAGCGGGGTATCCGGCCAAAGCAGAAGGAGTTAACATAATATGGCAGGCTTTGGGGTTTACACATATCTATAATACTTTTTATTTTCATCTGTTATTAGGCCTGTTATGTATGAATCTGGTCGTATGTAATGTCCAACGATTTAAAGGAATTTATCACAGGACATTCAGGCCGAACTTACCTGAAGGTTTATCAAGCATACCGCAAATAGTACGCTGTGAACTTGAAGGAAGCAATTCGGGGCTGAAACAGGCGCTTCAGAAAACTTTACGGGCCAGAGGCTATTTTTTAATGATGGAAGATAGCAAAGGTGGCTGGAATTCTGTCGGGATAAAAAGGCGTTGGGGAAACTGGGGCTCCTTTTTAACTCATGCAGCCTTTATAATATTGATTTTTGGAGCCTTAATCGGGTCTGTAAACGGTTTCAAAGGGTTTCTGTTTGCGTCTGTAGGAACTATAAACCCTATTCGGGACATTCAAGTCCAAAAAGGCAGGGTAACTGAAAACTTCAGTGTGAAGATAAATTCTTTTGAACCTCGTTTTTTACCTAATGGAGACAGGGATAACTGGTATACCGATTTAAGCATTATTGATGAAAAAGGCGCTGAAGTTGCCAGGCGGATAATTTCCACCAACCATCCTTTCACATATGGAGGAGTGACTTTTTATCAAAGTGCCTGGGCAGTGAAAACCACCCTGGAATTTGACGGACAAAAATATTCGGACAATATGTATGAAGGGACTTCCACCGGCCTGTTCAAGCTACCTGGAACAGATATTTCCTTAAATTTCGGAATTGGCCGGAATTTGCGACAACCCGGTATCTACTATCAAGCCAGAAAAGGTTCCAAGCAAGTTCAGGAAGGTCAGATACCGGCAGGACAAACAGTAGATATCCAGGGCAAATGCAAGGTGACTGTCGAAGGC
>VEPD01000083.1 GCA_012027035.1 Ruminiclostridium sp.
GTATTATGCGAAACTGTTAGCAACATTGAACGTAACTCAAAATAAGGGTAAAAGAACAGCAGGCATAGACGGTGAAACATGGTCATCACCGGAAGCCAAAATGAAAGCCGCTCTTGCTCTAACCGATGCAGGGTATGAAGCAAAACCACTAAGAAGAGTCTTTATTGAGAAATATCGGTCAAACAAGAAACGACCTTTAGGCATTCCAACAATGTATGACAGAGCTATACAATCGCTCTATGCTATGGCATTAGACCCGATTGCAGAAGCAACAGGCGACAGGACATCATTTGGATTTAGAAAGTTTAGAAGCACACATGATGCTTGTGAACAGGTTTTCATATGTTTGTCTCGAAAATACTCACCTGTCTGGGTACTGGAAGGAGATATTAAAGGATGTTTCGATAACATCTCTCATCAATGGTTATTAGACAACGCATTGATGGATAAATCAATTCTGAAACAGTTTCTAAAGGCTGGCTATGATTTTGAACGCCAACTATTTCCTACGAATGCAGGAACTCCACAAGGTGGTATAATTTCCCCAATTCTGGCTAATATTACATTAGATGGAATTGAGAATATAATAATAGATAAATTCCATCGAAATTCATGTGGAAATATACACAATGTTCAGGCTTCCAAATTCAAAGTATACTTTGTAAGGTATGCTGATGATTTCATTGTTACTGCTAAAACGGAGGAAATAGCCAAGGAAGTCTAGGAATTGATTAAAGATTTCCTGAAAGGTAGAGGTCTGGAACTGTCTGATGAGTAAACGATAAAAACCCATATAGCCAATGGTTTTGATTTCCTCGGATGGAATTTCAGAAAATATAAGAGCAAACTTCTTGTTAAAACTTCCAAAAACTCCATCGATAAATTTACTGAAAAATTCAGTAATATAATCAAGAAGGGGAAAGCTTGGACACAAGAAGAATTGATTAATGACCTTAATCCCGTAATAACTGGTTGGTCTAACTATCACAAATCGGTAGTATCCAGTGAAATATTCAATAAACTTGACCATAGAATCTGGGAAATGCTATGGCACTGGGCTAAAAGAAGACACACTGAAAAATCCAATTTCTGGATTTCCAATAGATACTGGCATACAGAAGGAAATAGAAATTGGGTTTTCTCAACGAAGGATAAACAATTGAAACTTCTATCTGATAAGAAGATAGTTCGACATACTCCAATGAAGTTAGACAAAAATCCCTATCTTGATGTGGAATATTTTGTTGCACGAAAAATGAAATTACATATCAAGAAATTAACAGATAACACATTTAAAGTACTGAACAACGTAAAGAAAATTTGCAGACCTGATACTGTGACCATGATAAATAACTGCTGCCCGACTAAAGGGTGATAAAATGCTTGAGCCGTATGAAGCGAAAGTTTCAAGTACGGTTCTTAGAAGAGGGGGAACGAGAAATCGTTCCTCTTTATTCAGCAACACATCTTAATTGATTGACCTAAAAACAGCTTAAAATAAAGCTTATAAATTAGTATCTGTTTCATTTATAATTATATCCAATATAATATAATATAAACTGTCTCTACAACTCCAATTATGAATAGGGCTATAAAATAGAAGACAAACAAGTTTCGGTTAGAAATAGACAAAAGTTTACAAAAGATAGATTTTTTTGTCTTTATAAAATTATCTATTAATTCATCTGTTGTTCCATCTATATTTAGCATCTCTGCACGGTGTCTGCTAACCAACATTTTTGGTTTAACATTGGGATCTGTTGAAATATTATGTAAACCCAACCGCTTTTCTATACTTAAAATCGTTCCTAATGCATCAAGAAAGTCATTGCTTTCTTTGCAAATAGACAAAGCAGCAATAATAGCTACAATGATGGCTAGAACTGGAAAAATTATAAGAATTTTACCATATGGTACTTTATCTAGTGTTTCCCAATTTTTTAAAATGAATGGAGCACCCAATAAAATATACAAAGCCCAAGAAAAATGTTTCATTTCCTCCCAAATTTTATCAGCATGGCTATCTATCCGTCCATTTTGGAGTGCTAAAAACCTCAGATTTTTTTCATCTTCGTCCATTTTATTTAAGAAGGTAAAAGCTCTTATAAATACTTGCCGAGTCATCGCAACAGGTATCTTGTGCTCTATATAATGGTTACGACTTTATAAACAACCTTCATAAAATCTCCCAATCTTGACGGTCAATTATTGTTTATGAGCTAAGCCAGCGGAAAGAGGTTTGAGAGTGCGCGACGAAGAACGGCCCAAAAAAAAGGTTATATTTGAACGTTGTTGAGTTGTTCTAGTACTAATAACCTGACTTTCAGGATTTCATGGGCTACGAATAAACCACAGAGCGCACAGAGGACACAGAGAAACATTTACTCTGTGATCTCTGCGTCCTCTGTGGTTGATTATCCTTCCCTGATTTATTTTCTATTGAATTTCTCAAATATTTCAAAAATAATTTTGTGGCACATATATATGCTACAACTGAAAACCATGAATCGAGTGGCATAGGCTTATTTCTGTAAACATAGCCCACATAACTCGGAATCTCAGGTAATAATAAACAAACCCGCCGGACGAACGCGACCGTTTCGCGCTTCACATACGAAACGGACGAGCGCCTTTTGTAGAAGCCTTGAGCACGGAAAACGAACGGGGAAGCCCTGCGCGGCTGAGCCTGGTTATTTCGGATAAAGCGTCAATTGTGAACTTTCTGCGGTCATGATTTATTGACTAATTTTTCAAGGATTGCTTCGAGACGGGTATTATGTGCA
>VEPD01000254.1 GCA_012027035.1 Ruminiclostridium sp.
ACGCATATCAATGTAAATTAAAGTTAAACTTGACAATGCATCCTCTGACCGGATTTATGAAATCAAACAGGTTGTTTGTATTACGACAGAATGGTAACAATAAAAGTTGATTTTGACAACCTGTGTAAAGATATAGGCAAAATAGCCGAAATAACAGAAAGAGAGTTCAGATATGGAAAATAGCCGCGCTATGCGCAATATGGAGAATTTAAGGATAACGATCATCGGCCTTGGACTTATTGGCGGTTCCCTTGCGAGAGCCTTTCACGAGCGGATGGGTATGAAGGACATCATTGCGGTTAACAGGAGCGGCGAGGCTCTCCAACAAGCTTTGAGAGACGGAGCGATCAGCCGTGGTTATACTGAAATGGATTCTTCCATTTATGAGTCGGATATCATATTTATCTGCACTCCTGTCAAAAGAGCTTTGCAATATATTGACGACCTGAGCGGCAAAGTAAGGCCGGATTGCATAATTACCGACGTCGGCAGTACCAAAGGCGAACTGGTTACCCATGTAAACACCATGAAAAACCCGCCATGCTTTATTGGAGGCCATCCGATGGCCGGTACCGAAAAGACGGGCTATGCATCCGGATTTGCACATTTATTTGAGAATGCATATTATATTTTAACGCCCTGCAAGAGTACGCCAAAGCCTGCAATGGAAAGTATGATGGATCTGGCAAGGGGAATAGGAGCGATTCCTGTCATAATGGATGCATACGAGCATGACAGGGTAACCGGTGGAATCAGCCACATACCTCATATTATAGCGTCTGCGCTTGTCAATATGGTCAAAGGGCTGGATTCTTGCGGCGGAAGCATGCAGATGTTTGCTGCGGGCGGATTCAGGGATATAACCAGGATAGCGTCCTCCAGTCCTGAAATGTGGGAAAGCATAGTGATGAGCAATAAACACCAGTTAAAAGAACTCCTTGATAATTTTGTAAAAGAACTTGAAAGGTTTAAAAAAATCATGGCTGAGGATGATTCACAAGCACTGCTGGATTTTTTCAGTTCTGCAAAGAAATTTCGTGATTCCATGCCTGCTTCCAGGAATGGTCTCATCGCTCCCATTTATGAGCTTATAATCAATGTAATTGACAAGCCCGGAATTATTGGCGAAATAGCAACAATTCTGGGCAGGAATAATATAAATATTATGAATATAAATGTAACAAACAGCAGGGAATTCGAGCAAGGCTGCCTGAAAATAACCCTGGTGGATTCGGAAAGTGTAAATATTGCCTTTGACTTGCTGAAGGAAGCAGGCTATAAAGTATATATGAATAAATGAGCTTGGGAGGGTCAGAAGTGTTAATAGAACAACGGGAGAGGTTAAGAGGCGAAATCAGGGTGCCGGGTGACAAATCAATTTCTCAGAGAGCGGTTTTATTGGGATCTTTGGCAAAAGGCACGACGGAAATTGATAATTTTCTGCTGGGCGAGGATTGTATCAGTACTATCGATTGTTTCAGAAAAATGCAGATCGGCATTGAGATATTGCCAGACAATAAAATAAAAGTACAGGGCAAAGGCCTATATGGGCTAAGGGCGCCTTCCGCTCTTCTGAATACCGGTAAATCCGGCACTGCAATCAGACTCCTTTTGGGCGTACTGAGCGGCCAGCCTTTTGCATCATCGGTAGTCAGAGATGAAATCTCAATGAAAAAACCTGTAGGGAAGGTAGTAAATCATCTCAGACGGATGGGGGCTAACATAAACGGAAGGGAAGACGGAAATCTCTGTCCGCTGTCGGTATATCCGGCAAAGCTGCGTGGAGTGGCATTTGAATTGCCGCCGCATGAGGCCCTTATTAAATCCCCTCTGATTTTAGCCGGTCTCTATGCGGAAGGTGAAACGTCGGTAACCGAGTCGATCAAATCCAGGGATCACACTGAACTCATGTTAAATTCCTTTGGAGCCGATATCAAGATTTCCGGTCTCAAAGTTACCAGCCGTATTGTGGAAAACCTATATGCCCAGCATATCACAATCCCCGGCGATATATCCATTGCCGCATATTTTATCACAGCCGGACTGCTGGTACCCAATTCCGAAATAATTATAAGAGGTGTCGGTATAAATCCCACAAGAACAGGTATTTTGGATGTCTATAAATTAATGGGCGCTAAAATAGAAATACATGAAGAGCGATCGGTAAACAACGAAATAGTTGCAGATATCAGCGTATCGTCGTCTTCTCTGAACGCCATAAAGATTAATGGCGACCAGATACCCAGACTTGTAGATGAACTACCAGTTATAATGGTAGCGGCTGCATTTGCAAAGGGAACTACTGAAATCACCGGTCTTTCGGATAACCAAATAAAGGAATCCAATAAAATCAAATCACTGTCCCTGGAATTGTCCAAGATGGGAGCGCGTATACATGAAACTGAAGACGGAGTAAGTATTGAAGGCGGGAAGCAGTTGAAGGGGACCGTTGTCGAGTGCTATAACAACTCCTCCATAGCTATGGCATTATCGGTAGCAGGTATTGCTGCCCAGGGCGAAACCATGATTAGGAAATCACAGGTAGTGGATACGACATTCCCCGGGTATTTTCAGTTGATGAACAAACTATAAGCGATCAAGATCTCAGAGGCATCTACCTTTTTAGTAAAGGATGGAAAGTAAAGCTTATGAGAAAAAAATTGTATATTATAATAGCATTTACCACTGTAATTGTGTTTTTTTATTTACTATTCAGTAACATGAAAACATTTCCAAATAGCCATATAAATAAATCTATCCCAACAGAAACGCGGAAAAATCCAGTTCAGGGTGACGAAAATGCTGCGATAACGAGCGTTCAGGAAGAATCCAGACATCTTAATGATGAATATAATTTTATGTGGTCATTTTATAGCGGTTTAAAGTATAGCAGTGCAATTGATTTTATTGGGGATACTGTTTTGATTTACGCACATGACGGACAATTGAGCGGTTACCATGAGGATGAATATCTTTATGGTGTTGATAAAAATGAAGGTAAAAAAATATGGTCGGTCTATGGAGGGTTCCTTCCAATCAAATATAGTATAGATGAGAAAAATGGTTATATATTTATTTCTACTTTAAAAAATGATGCAGAATCTAAAACTCTATTTTTGGAACTGCAAAGCCTCAAAATCGGTACCGGTGAAAAACAATGGACAAAAAAACTTCCAAATGTTGATTCAATGAACAATATTTCTTTTTCCCAAGGAACCGTAAATATCGAGTATATAAACAATGATAATCATAAAAAACTTTTTTCTATTAATTCCAAAAATGGTCAAACAAATTGGGAAATTGAGTTGGCTGCAGAAGAAACATTATATACCCGAACAAGAGAATTACCAAGTATTGTCATTCAGGGAGAAGATTACTTAAAGGCGGTAGATCCGTTCAGCCGACAGGAAATATGGCGTTTGAAGGGTAAAATAGTAATTCCACCCGATAGAAACAATTTAATAAATACAATAAATAATCGCATTGAGACTGATTTAGCAAGTAACTTGCTGGAATGGGTCATATATAACAATGAGATTGTATTATTAGACATTACCAGTGGAAGTATAAAGAATAAATTGCCCATAACAAATTGTCGGAATTATTACTATCTTGACGATAAAAGTATCTATGTTTTGGCAGGAGAATCTATTGACCGGCAACATAATTATTTGTTTGTTGAGGGGTTCAAAGATTTTGTTTTTGATGACTATATAAACATTAACCAAATGGAAATCTATAATGACAATTTCATTTATGTTAATAATAATAAGCTTTACAGTTTTTCAATTAAAGAGAGAAAGGTTATGTGGTCTGTTAACATAGGTTTTTCAGGTGATAAGGAAAAGTGTATTGACCTGTTTTATTTGGATGACCTGGTCTACGTTATGTCAAATAGCAATATCTATATTTTTAATGCCGACACTGGAAAAAACCTGGGGAAATTAATTGAGTATTCTTACGATAGTAACGCCAGCAATTTATTACTTTTGCCTGGCTATATTTATAAAATGACAAAGTACAATGATATGGTTTTTATTCCTCGACAGGATGGCTATGTCGATTGCTTTCGAAGTAAAAAAGGAACTGGAAATAATTTTTGACAACACAAAAAATCAGGACAAGAAATAGGATAGACTTTTCTTTTTTTATACTGTTACATTATTCCTGAATTTCTCATTCATGCTGTATCCCAGAACCATTAAGCTGTCGCTTAAATGGACGTTTTCGACAACTATATCATTATAAGGCAGCTTCAG
>VEPD01000494.1 GCA_012027035.1 Ruminiclostridium sp.
ATACCGACTGAGTGCAGAGGAACTGGGGGAACTGAAAATGAAGGTCACTGTTAATTTGTGGTCAAAAAAGACAGGAGAAATAAAAAGATTCCTGGAAAAGTATTATGGAAAGGCTGTATATATGGATGAAGATGTAGACAATTGGATATATGTCTACAACAAGCCGATAGATGCTGTGGATATCATCAGCGCGGTAATTGACAATAACGATAAATATCAGATATTGATATTCATACAGGTGGATGAAGGTGATATCCATCCTATTACATTTGAAAATCATAATGATGTTATAAAAGGGATATTTTACCTTTGCTACGAAGAAAATACCGAGCATAGCTGCTATATATAATTTAAAAATGTCAGGAAGTCAGAGTATTAAGAACCCTTAAGCAAAGTTTCAAGCAAGCCCTTTATTCCGCCGCCGGAATAACCGATTTCTTTTTTGAAATAGCCAAGGTTCTCAGCAACAACCTCGTCGAGCAGTTTTTGCCCGAGAACTTCAACCGGGGCAATATCATCGGTGAAAATATATTTTGTTTCAGTGACTTCTTCCAAGCCGCCGGTTATATTCTGCACTATTGGAAGCAGGAGATGGTTTTCAGGCAATTTTTGCGTGTTGTCCCTGAAGGTTTGTAATGGGTTTTCATCATCTGAAGAATATACCAGGGTATTTGTTACATTGGGTATATCATATTTATAGACCTTTTTCATATTGTTCTTAAGAGTTTGAGTCAGATAGTTTTCGATTTCAGTACTCTCTTCAGACCTCATATTTATGTTAACCATAAAAACGCCGCCCGGATTCAGGTGCTTTTTTACTTCCGCAAAAAACTCCGTAGTTGCCATATGGAAAGGTATTGTGATATCGTGATAGGCATCGATAAGAATCACATCGTACATCCCGGCGTCTTTCGATGAAAGAAAGGTCCGTCCGTCGTTTACATATACTTTAGCCTCTTTGTCCGTTAAGCCGAAATATTTATGTGACAGATCTACGATTTTCTGATCTATTTCCACTCCTTCGATTACGCTTGCCGGAAAAAAGTGCTTGAATTGCTTGGCATTGGTGCCTGTACCCATACCTAAAACAAGCAATTTGAATTTACTGTCAATACCGGTATCTTTCATGAAAAAGGGCGCCATTAGCGCATATTCGTAGTAAAGGCCGGACATCTCCCTGTTTTTCATATAGATGGACTGTACTCCGAAAGCTACATTTGTTGAAAGAATGACTGATTCGCTGTCCTCCGTCACCTGAAGATAGTTGTAGAGGGATTCATCCTCAAGTACGGTTTTTTTCCAGAATGCATAAGAATTACTTAACGGAGCGGCCAGAAGTCCTATTACCAATGCGGTTGTTATAGATGCTTTTATTATTCCTTTTTTAGTTTTAATGAAATAATACAAACAAATCAGGTTCAGAACCAGTGAAAAAACCAGGAAGGTCTTTTGAGTACCTATAAACGGGATGGTAAGGAATGTAGGGATAAAGGTACCAATTATGCTGCCGATGGTCGACATGGCATAAATTTCTCCTGTTGTACGGCCATTGTTTATCATATCCCTGACTCCAAGCTTTACAAGATAAGGAGAGGCCATTCCCAGTATGACCAGCGGTATGGAAAACACAACAAGGCAGGAGAATACGGAGCCGGCTACCAGAAGGTTGTTGGGCAATATCCACATCATTATTACAACAGATAGAGCCACTACGTATTTTCCAACCAGCGGGATTATCGCGATCCATAATGCGGCAATCCAGATAAGTGAGAATAATCTGTCCAGACTGTTGTACTTGTCCGCCGACCTTCCGCCAAGGATATTTCCGACACTGAGTGAAATCATTATAAGCCCGATTATAACTGTCCAGATAATTGAGGATGTACCGAAGTAAGGCGCCAGAAGTCTGCTGGCGCTGAGTTCTACAGCCATTATTGTCATGCCGCAGAAAAAGGCTGTGATGTAGATGAACAGATTCTTTCTCATTTTGCCCTCCATTAAAGTAAAGTAGGATAACCGATACTACAATGTAAACAACCAATTTATCCCCACAGAAATAGTGAGTTGAACAACGTCATCAATCCCCCACCTCTATAGGAGGCGGGTTTCCGATTGAAAAGGCTGTCAGTGGTGAGAAACAATCTCCCACTGACGTTGGTCAAACACCACGCGAAAGCGGGGTGCGCAGGCATAGCCTGCGTGAGCTTATGCCGGATTCATTCCGGCATAAGCGTTTAACTAAATCTGAAGCATTCGCAATATTTCTGTGAGGCGCATAAATGCCGATTTAATAATAAAGTCTATGCTGTAGTACTGATATATAATAATTTATCACAAAATGCGACAATTGTAACCCGGTTTAAAAATAAACTATGGTATGATTGGAATCAGGCTTGACACCATTGTATATTTTTTGTTGACAGAGTATCAGTAACTGGAAATCAAATAAAGCATCAATAAGATCATCGGCTGGTGAAGCAGATAAATCAATAGACTGTGTCTGCCGGCAATACTTATAAAATGGTGGCCGGGCAATGGCTTTATCAGACTTTTCTTATTAGGATACAACATTCTTCCAAGTACCATCCCTATTAGAAATATGCCCAGATAGGGGATCAGGGGGTAATAGTCCGAGGATGTGAAAGTCTGGCTTGTGAAACCCAAAACCATAAGATAATTATTGCTGAGATTATCAATGGGAAATGCATATCCAAGTGCTAAAATTACCATTCCGGCAGCCAGCAATGTGAAACTGTCAAGTTTTCTAAAGAGTACGGAAAGGATCATGCTCAAGCCAAGAAAATGCAATATTCCGAAAATTACAAAGTAATCATTATCAAAAATATAGCTTACAAGTGTTACTGAAAGTCCTGCTCCCAGGACTTTCAGGCCGCGTTTCCAGCTGCTGCGGCTTAAGTTGGCAGAGACGCCGGAAATGGTTATGAACAGGATGGCACTGAGTTTACCTATATAATACGTTATATTACCTTCATAATTGACAGAATACCCATAAAATTCCTTCATATCATAGATTAAATGAAAATAGCTCATGAGTATCAGGGCCAGTCCTCTGAAAAAATCCAGTTCCCATATTCTGTTGGTGTTTAAGTTACTTTGCAATTGAACGACCTCATGGTTTTATTTGGGATTATACTAAAGTATATCTTTTTGCCGGCGCCGCTGCAATATAATATTGTTAATTGCATGAATAAAATGTCGAATGGGAACTACCGGGTCACCAGGTCGCAAGTTCCTCGCATTCTCAAAGATTTTATGTTAATATATGTTTGATGTATGATGCCGTGCTGGGGAATACTCTTTTAGAGGTGCTGGAAAATTGCAGGTAAATGCAGGTAAATCAATATTGACTCGCAAAAACTCATTCTATATAATTGATTTTAAAACAGGAGGCGGAATATGAAGGTTACCAGGGAAACAATCGAGCATGTGGCCGATTTGGCGAGGTTGAATCTTACCGTGGCTGAAAAGGAACGGCTCACTTCCGAAATGGAGAAAATCATTTCCTATGTGGATAAGCTTAACGAATTGGATACTTCCGACATAAAGCCCATGGAACATGTAATTCCCATCAGAAACGTATTGAGGGAAGACAAGACGGAAAAATCCTATGACAGGGGAAAGATACTGGCAAATGCGCCATTGAGCGAAAGTGGCTGCTTTAAAGTGCCCAGGGTGGTTGAGTGATTCAAAATAATCAGAAGGGGACATTCCTTAACGCAAAAGGAATACCTCCTGTTCAGAAAGGTGTGTCCCCTATCATTATTAAGGAGGATTTTCAGTGGAGCTTTATGAATTAAGCGCACATGAACTGAGCGGACTTATAAAAAGTAAAAAGCTCAGCGCAGTAGAATTGACAGAAGCAATTCTAAAAAGAATTGAAAATATAGATTCCAGAGTGGGAAGCTATGTAACGGTATCAGACGATGAGGCCTTGAAAAAAGCCGGAGAAATCCAGAAGAAAATTGACAAAGGCGTCGATCTTCCTGCATTGGCAGGCATTCCTTGCGCAGTCAAGGATAATATGTGCACAGAGGGGATACTGACTACCTGTGCATCCAGAATACTGAATAATTTCATACCACCGTACAATGCAACTGTAATTGACAGACTAAATGCCGAAGGTACGGTACTTTTGGGAAAACTCAATATGGATGAATTTGC
>VEPD01000050.1 GCA_012027035.1 Ruminiclostridium sp.
CAATAAGTGATTTCTTCATTGACAAAAATGCAATAAAAAAATTAAAAGAATTCTTCCAGATTGGTGTAGGAAACGATTCTACTGAAGTTTTGAAAGACTTGCTTGATTTGCCTTTATATTGACTAAATACCCGTAGCAAAGAACATACTGAAGTTGGGAACGGTCAATGCCATGGTCATCCAGTCTTTAAGCCTGTGACCTTGCGCAACTGGATTTCCCATAAGGATTTTAATACAGCCCGCAATTAATATAATATAAATTATCGCAGCCATATAAAAATTCAGGTATCTGATCATTATGTATAATAGAGGGATTAGCGGCAGTATCGACAGGGCGCTGCATACTATTGCGGCCCTTCGAATACCAAGCAAGAGCGGCAATGAATTGATATCTCCCGCCACATCCTTACAATCCTTCATGAATGTGAGGGAGAATACAAGTATGAATATGCAGGCGGCAACCATCATACTTTCTCTTCCAACAGGGGAATATATGCTCCATATACCTATTGATTCAAGAGCAAAACACAATCCCATATTTGCCATTGCCATGCAGGGTTTGTCCTTTAAACGAAATGATGGGTGCGAGTACATGATCCTTCCCACAAAAATTCCTGTAAGGAGACATGTAAAAAGAATAAAGCTCAGGTTGAATGAAATAATAAGCGCAGCCGAAATTAATAAAATCATGTATTTCCATGCATTTTTTTCTGATATCTGACCTGATGCTATCGCACCTTTTGGCTTGCAAATCCTGTCTATTTCAACATCGTAAATATCGTTTATGATATCACATGCGCCGTGGATCAGTATTCCGGCAATGATTCCGATGGCTGCTCTGTAATCACAGGTGCCAGGGACTGCGCATGTTACTGCTACTACAGAAAGGTCAACGATACTGCTTTTTAATTTAAGGATTAATATATATGGACTAATATTCAAAATTCCAACTCCTCCGTATTCTAATTTTTCCTAACTAACCGTTTTTCCAAATGTCATCTATTTTTTATAGATATAAACATTGTTTTTTATCTTTTGTGTTAAATTCTCGTTAAAATAAGAAAATTTTATATACTATAAGAAAATAGATCAGATATGCAGATAGAAATAAATCTGTATATAAAATGGGTCGGTAAAGTTGGCAGGTTGGGGAGATAAACTCTAACAAAAGATTTTACAACCCAAGAAAAACGTGGGGTTCAGCAGTTCCGCAAGAGCAACTGAACCCCGGATCGCCCGAAGGCATGGTAAGAATTAGCTTTGAATTTATTTAAAGCCAGCGCCGCGCCTGAGGGCAGCAAACAAAAGAAAATATAAATTGAGAAATAAAAATATGAACAAAAGTAAAGGAATGCAATTAGGTGCGATGCTTGTGGCGATGCTGATTTTGAGCATGGCGTTTGTGCCTGCGGTGAGTGCTAAGGCAGATACAGAGGCTTCTGATTTGTCTGATCCGACCGTCATCAAAGCCCTTATTGATAAACTTAATAAGGAAGGGGACAATGCATATAAGGCATTTGAAAAACTCTCACCTCAAGAACAGGCTGCTGTGATAAAAGCTTCGAAGGTTGATAAAATCACACCGACTAGAACTGAAGCATCACACAAGCAGTCATCTTATAAGGCATATACTCAAAGAATAAGGAGATTATAAATGAAAAAAGTAAAAATAGAAGATTTTAGAGTTAATAACCGAGGATTGATAGTCGGTCTATTAATTTTCTTTTTCGTGATAGCTCTATCTGCTTTAAGTGTAAGGTTTCCCATTATTATGCTGATATTGGGAGTTATTTTCGGAGGTGGATTAATATTAAGTGGAGTTTATTTTTATATTCACGGTACAGAAGCTAAAATACGCTTTATAGCTATTATTGTTTTTGCCTTCGGATTGTTAGTCGTATTTTTCTTCACTACAATGTTGTTGAGTTCTGTAGCCTATATAACAACAACCTCATCTATTGAGCCATATCCAGGAAAAATACCCTGATATTTAATAAAATTTATTGGAGTGTTTTATTTAAGAAATTTGTATACCCCTACAGAAATTTTTTTCAAGAGGGAACATTTTAATGCCAAAGGAGCGCATTTTGTAATATTATGAAGGAAGACATGAAGAAAGATTTCTGTATAGTTCCTGATACGAGTGTAATAATTGATGGCCGGATAACAGCCAAATTAAAATCCGGGGAATTCAAATCAGCCAGGATCATATTAGCTGAAGCGCTCATGTCCGAGCTTGAAGCGCAGGCAAACCGCGGAAAAGAAATGGGCTTTAAGGGGTTAGAAGAGATAAAAGAGCTCAGCGACATGGCAAAAAGAGGGGATATCACGCTTGAATTTACAGGAAAAAGACCATCTTTTGAGCAGATAAAACTTGCATCAGGAGGAGAAATCGATGCAATGATCAGAAGCATCGCTGTCGAGAATAATGCACTTTTCATCACAAGCGACAGGGTGCAATCGGAAGTCGCGCGCGCCAAAGGATTGGATGTTGAATTCCTGATGCCACTCATAGAAGAATTAAAAGCACTTAGCATCGAAGATTATTTCACTGACGATACTCTTTCAGTCCACCTCAAGGTAAATGTCCAGCCCTGCGCAAAAAGAGGCAGCGTGGGTAAACAGAAACTTGTGAAAATCAGGGAAGAAGCCAGCAC
>VEPD01000480.1 GCA_012027035.1 Ruminiclostridium sp.
AAATAGTATTGAAAAGAATGAGACAAACAATTACAATATAATAAACGGAAGCGTTTTGCAAAATGATACTTAGGAGCACTGAAAATATTACTTCCGATTTTTCGGCAAATGCCGGCCGGATGGACTGTATTTGCTAAAATCCATAGCGGAAGTCATATTTTCACCAGCGCTTAGCTTAGTACGGGGAGGTTCGGGTAAATGGGGGCAAATAGCTGCTGCTGCGGGTGTATTGACGAAAAACTGCAGGAAGACAGGCTGCGTGAAATAATCGGGAAGTATATCAATACAAAAGGCGCACTGATACCTGTGCTGCATGAAGCTCAGACAATTAACGGGTATTTGCCTGAAAGTGTATTGAAAGAAATAGCTGCCGGACTTAATATACCTCTTGCCGAGGTATATGGCGTTGTTACATTTTACACACAGTTTTCACTGAAACCAAAGGGGAAATTCAAGGTGCAGTTATGTATGGGAACTGCCTGTTATGTCAAAGGGGCGGAAAAAATTCTTGAAAAACTGAAGGAAAAGCTGGGCATTATGGTTGGAGAGTGTTCCGAAGACGGAAGTTTTTCCCTTGATGCATGCAGGTGCATAGGAGCCTGCGGTCTGGCCCCGGTCATGATGATAAATGACGATGTTTATGGAAGGCTTGTCCCTGAAGATATTGATGGTATTATAGAGAAGTACAGGAATATGCAGGATGTGGTGCAGGATGTGGAATGAAAGAACCACCGGAGGTGTACAGGATGAGGCTGGTTAAGGATCTGGAGGAAATGGGCGGAAATGCCCTGGATAAGATCGGCGCGGGGCAAAACAAAAAGGGTATCAGAATAGTTGTAGGCATGGCAACCTGCGGTATGGCTGCCGGTGCGGGATCTGTAATGGATTCCTTTTTAAGTGAAGTGAACAAACGGAATTTATCGGACGTCAGTGTTGTGATGACAGGATGTATCGGTGTATGCAGACTTGAGCCCATTGCCGAGGTCATTGGCGGCGATGGGAAAAAGGTGACATATGTAAAATTGAATCCCGAAAAGGTTGCCCGTATAGTTGAAGAGCATATCGTAAACGGCAGAGTTTGCACCGATTACACAGTTGGCGCCGCACACGGGGAGAATTTCGAATCCCTGGAAGACGCACATTTTTATAGAGGGCAGCTGAGGATCGCGCTAAGAAACTGTGGTATCATCAATCCCGAGTCCATTGAAGAATATATGGCCTATGGCGGCTATAAAGCTCTGGCCCGGGTTTTGACCGAAATGACGCCTCAAGAGGTAGTGGATACTGTAAAAAAGTCAGGTCTGCGAGGAAGAGGCGGCGGTGGTTTCTCCACCGGAATGAAATGGGAGTTTGCCTCCAAAACAGCCGGCGAGCAGCAGAAGTATGTGTGCTGTAATGCCGATGAGGGAGACCCCGGAGCATTCATGGACAGGAGCGTTCTTGAAGGCGACCCGCATTCAGTTATAGAAGCAATGGCTATAGCAGGCTATGCAATTGGATCCGACCAGGGATATATTTATGTAAGAGCGGAATATCCCATAGCTGTCAAGAGGTTGGAAATTGCCATAGGAAAAGCCAGGAATCATGGATTGCTGGGTAAAAACATATTTGGGACGGATTTCAGCTTTGACCTGGAAATAAGGCTTGGCGCAGGGGCCTTTGTCTGTGGTGAGGAGACCGCTCTCATGACTTCCATTGAGGGTAAAAGGGGAGAACCCAGATCAAGACCTCCTTTCCCTGCTGTGAAAGGTTTATGGCAGAAACCGACTATATTGAATAATGTTGAGACATTTGCAAATATTCCCCCCATTATAATGAAAGGCGCCGAATGGTTTTCCGGCATAGGCACTGAGAAGAGTAAAGGGACCAAGGTCTTTGCCGTAGGCGGTAAAATAAACAATACAGGGCTTGTTGAAGTACCTATGGGTATAACCCTGAGGGAGATCATATACGATATGGGCGGGGGAATACCCGGCGGCAGGAAATTCAAAGCGGCACAAACCGGCGGGCCTTCAGGCGGGTGTATCCCGGCCAGCCATCTGGATACAAAGATCGATTATGACTCGTTAATCCAAATAGGTTCGATGATGGGCTCGGGTGGACTGATCGTAATGGATGAAGACAATTGCATGGTCGATATAGCCAAGTTTTTTCTGGAATTTACCGTAGACGAGTCCTGCGGCAAATGCTTCCCATGCAGGATAGGTACCAGAAGAATGTATGAAATCCTGACCGATATCACCGAAGGCAGAGCAAAAGAGGGCGACCTTGAGAAACTGGAGGCTTTGGCAAAATCAGTGAAGGCCACTTCCCTGTGCGGATTGGGTCAGACTGCGCCAAACCCTGTACTCAGCACCCTGAGATACTTCAGAGACGAATATGAAGCCCATGTAAGGGACAAAAAGTGCCCTGCCCATGTTTGCAAAGCTATGGTAGAGTATATCATTGAGCCCGATTTGTGCAAGTCATGCGGTATTTGTGCCAGATTCTGCAGTGCAAATGCTATTAGCGGGCAGAAGAAAGAGCCTTATATAATTGATGGAGATAAATGCATAAAATGCGGCATATGCAAAGAGAAATGCAAATTTGGCGCAGTTCTGAAAAGATAAGCGCTGTCGGTATTTCTTTAAGGATCGATATACAAAGGAGGTATTCCGTTGGTTAGTTTAACTATTGATGATAAAAAGATTACGGTTGAAGAAGGTTTGACGATAATTCAGGCAGCGAAGCGGGTAAATATTGAAATACCAAGCTTATGTTATATAGAAGGGGTTGAAAGTATTGCTTCCTGCAGGATTTGCGCCGTTGAGGTGGAAGGCAGGCCCAATCTGGTAGCTTCATGCGCGACGCCTGTCTCTGAAGGAATGGTGGTAAAAACCAATTCCCAAAGAATCTATGATGCGAGAAGGACGGTTCTGGACCTTGTACTGTCCACCCATCCCCTTGATTGCCTGACATGCGAAAAGGCGGGAAATTGCAAGCTTCAAGACTATTGCTATGAATATGACGTCAAAGTATCCTCCTATATCGGAAAGAAAAATGATTATCCCATAGATGACACCAATCCATTCTATTACTTCGATAAAAACAAATGCATACTGTGCAGAAGATGTGTAAAAGTTTGTTCTGAGCTTCAGTGCAACAATACGCTATGCTTTAGTGAAAGAGGATTTGTGACTCATGTTTCGACGCCTTTTGAAGGAAAACTCGGTGAATCGAACTGTGTTTCCTGCGGGAATTGTGTATCTGTCTGTCCTGTAGGGGCGTTAATGCCCAAATCCAGGGTGAAGTTCAGGACGTGGGAAACGAGGCAGGTCAAAACCGTATGCTCATTTTGCGGAGTAGGCTGTGAAATGTATTTGAAGATAAAGGGTGACAGGATAGTCGGCGTCGCACCGGCTATGGGACCTGCCAATAAAGGGCTGCTCTGTGTAAAGGGCAAGTTTGCCTATGGATTCGTCAACCATCCCGACAGGCTGAAGAAGCCTCTTGTTAAAAAGGATGGGGTGTTTGAAGAAGCTACATGGGACGAGGTTCTTGATATCATAGCAGACAGGATCAGCGGAATCAGGCAAAAATATGGCCCGCAGTCATTAGCGGGGCTGTCTTCGGCAAAATGCACCAACGAGGAAAATTATCTGTTCCAGAAGCTGTTCAGGGCTGTCATAGGTACCAATAACGTTGACCATTGTGCGCGTCTATGCCATGCATCCACCGTAGCAGGGCTGGCTGCGACACTGGGCAGCGGTGCAATGACAAACAGCATTGAAGAGACTTTAAACTCGGACGTTATTTTCGTTACAGGTTCCAATACGACTGAGGCCCATCCGGTAATCGGAGCACAAATAAGGCAGGCCAGGTTGAAAGGAGCAAGAATAATCGTTGCAGATCCGAGAAGAATAGAACTGTCCAAAGATGCGGAGATTTATCTGCAAATAAAGCCGGGTACCAATGTGGCGTTATTCAATGGAATGATGAATGTAATAATTGAAGAGGGTTTGCAGGATAAAGAGTATATAGAGGCAAGGACGGAAGGCTATGAAGGCCTGGCGGACACTGTCAGGTCTTATACGCCCGAGCGGGTTGGAGAGATATGCGGAGTGGATCCGGATGATATCAGAAAAGCCGCCAGATTGTATGGGAAGGCAGATCGCGCCGGAATATTCTATTCAATGGGCGTTACCCAGCATAGTACCGGAACCCAGGGGGTAATGTCGGTGTCAAATCTCGCCTTGCTTTGCGGCAATATAGGAAAGGAATCGGCAGGTGTAAATCCTCTCAGGGGTCAGAACAATGTCCAGGGAGCGTGCGATATGGGCAGTCTTCCCGGAGATTTGCCTGGCTATCAGAAAGTATTCAACCCCCAGGCGCTTGAAAAATTCGAAGCGGCATGGGGCGTCAAGCTCCCGGATAAAGCCGGCGTAACGGTGACAGAAATGCTGGCAGGCGCTGAAAAGGGCAATATCAGATTCATGTATATCATGGGGGAAAACCCAATGATATCCGATCCTGATATCAACCATGTGGAAAAATCCCTTAAGGCTCTTGATTTTCTTGTTGTACAGGATATATTCCTTACCGAAACCGCAAGGCTCGCCGACATAGTGCTTCCAGCCTCGGCCTTCGCCGAAAAGGACGGAACGTTTACAAACACCGAGAGAAGAGTCCAAAGGGTGAGGAAGGCGCTGGAACCCCCGGGTGAAGCAAAGGCTGACTGGCAGATACTTATGGAGCTTATGAAAAAGCTGGGATACGAAAAGACCTACGGCGGCCCATCCGAAATTATGGATGAAATCGCCGGACTGACCCCGTCATACGGCGGTATCAGCTATGACAGGCTTGAAGCGGGAGGGATTCAATGGCCCTGCCCCACCAGGGATCATCCTGGGACAAAGTATTTGCACAAGGAAAGCTTCACAAGAGGCAAAGGCCTGTTCAAGCAGATTGATTATGTGGAAAGCGCCGAGCTCCCTGATTCGGAATATCCATATTTGTTAACTACGGGAAGGGTGCTGTACCATTACCATACCAGGACCATGACAGGTAGAATCGAAGGCCTGAACAGGATCTCCCCCGAATCATTTGCGCAGATAAACCCGGTAACTGCCAACAGATTGCAGTTGTCGGACGGCAGCAGGATAAAGGTGTCTTCAAGGCGTGGGGAGATTTTTACGAAAGTCAGGGTAACAGATGTTGTGGAGGAGGATGTTGTTTTTATACCCTTCCATTTTGCAGACGGCGCAGCCAACTACCTGACAAACTCCGCCACAGACCCGATAGCCGGAATACCTGAGTTCAAGGTCTGTGCCATTAAAATTGAAAAGGCCGATTAATGCAATAATATTTCATTTTAGTGATAAAGGGAAACTCCGTATCAGGGATGAATAGCAATATATGAGTTTACTGGAAGGGCGGACTGGATTTGGACATTACAAAAAAATATACCATCAAACGGGTGAAGGATGGCCAAATCAAAGAGGAAAACGACTCTGTTATAGTTGAATATCCCTTCACAATATTTTTAAACAAGAAAGAGTTCATCAGGCTGCTTTGTACTCCCAGGTCCTTGAAAAACCTGGCTGCAGGCTTCTTATTCTCTGAAGGTATTATTAATTCAAAAAGCGACTTGGAAGCGATAGAACTGGATGAAGAAAAAGGTAAAGCATATGCATATACCAAAAACAAGGACCACTTTGATTATAAAGGGAATAGCCTGTGCGGTACAAGAACCATAACAACAGCATGCGGAAAACAAACCACCGTACTTTATGGAGTTATTGATTTCCTTGGAACAGAAAGCGACAAAATTGAAACCTCTTTGAATCTGGAACCCGACGAGGTTCTGAACCTGGCAAACGAGTTCAACAAGAAATCCGAGCTTTACATCAATACAGGCGGGGTTCACAGCTGTGCGCTATGCGACAGGCAAGGCATTATTTTATTTGAAGAAGATGTGGGCAGGCACAATGCCCTTGATAAAATATTGGGGTATGCCCTGCTGGAAGATATCTGCCTTACAGACAAGATAATAATTACAAGCGGCAGGATATCCTCCGAGATGGCTTTGAAGGTTGTAAAGAGCAAAATTCCCGTACTGGTTTCAAGGTCCGCTCCTACAGACACAGCCGTTGAAACGGCCAGAAAGTTCAACCTGACACTGATAGGCTTCGCAAGAGGCAGGAGAATGAACATTTATTCAGGGTCGCTGTGAGTAGGATCAGATTCTATAAATATTCAAGTACATAGAGTGAAAATTATCTCAACGTAGCAGTGCATCCTGATGGGAAATTCGACCTTTACCATCAAGTACACGCCGGCGGTTGTTGTTAAGAAAATTATCCGTTTCATTCAGCCAGTCCTGCATAGTCATGGCTATGCCATCCTCTGCCATAAGCTCAGCATAATCGATGAACATTGCCTGTATCTACTTTGCTTGTGGAATATATCATCTTTTTTATCTCCTCAAGGGTCACTTTTTCACTTGGGCTCTGAAATCGTGTGGAGCCCTCTATTAATCAGCCTTTCAGACGTTCAATCCTTACCACACTTTCTGTGTGCCTCGAGTGAACAATATAGATGCAAATAGCACATTGGGTTAAATGCAAACGGGTTAAAAGCGATTTTTCTTTGATTTATTTATCCTTACGTTTATGAGCTAGAATATAAACTTCATCATCCGACCTTGCAGCAACAACTATAATTTTCATCGTGTTATTTTCTTTAACAATCTTATAGACAACCCTAAGTCCTGGCTTTAAGAGTTTAATCTTACAGTAACCTGCTAAATCAGTTCCTCCCTTGTTACCGAGAGGTTTCCCATAACCACCCTCAGCTTGAGGCAATGGGTTTATAGATACCTTATTGATAGTCTTAACTACTTGAATTCGCTGCCCTTGATCTAATTGCCTTATGTCTTCAATCGCTTCTTTTAAATATTCAATCGTCCACATTATCCAAGCTCCACATCATTAATATCTAGCTCTGTACAATTAATTCCAAGTTCCTCCATAGCTTTATCTACAGAAATAAAGTCCTCAGATTTAGCCTTTTCCATACGTTTTTCAGCTTCAACCAACAAGCGGTAGTTCTCTATTGTCTCCATCAACTCCTCATAAACCTCGGGAGTTAAGAGTACGCAAGCTGGGGAATTGTTTTTTAGTACAATTTTGAAACCGGACTCCCTGACTTCTTCAAAAATTTTATTTGCTTCTCCCTTGTTAAACCTGGAAATCGGAACAATGGAATTTACAACATTGCTCACTGAAATATTATTAGGCATGGTATTCTCTCCTTCCTTGCAATACTAAATTAGTATTTGAAGCATTTATAATAATATGCTATGCCTTATCGATATATTTGTCAATATATTTATCAATAAATTTATCAATATACCTCCTCTCATCTTCTGTACAGCATAGCTCCATTCTATGCGGCTTTCACCGCCTTCCTGCGCCTTCGTGGCGCACAATCGTCCCAGAATCTTTAATCAACCAGACACATGATTTGATTTTAAATAGGGAGACTTCCGAGCATACGATGAATTTGTTTATTCTCGTATTAGTAGCTTCATAGTTCTGCTCTTATGTCTATTTCTAGTTTTCCCATATTGCTTTGTCTCCCCATATCATTCTGCTGCTTGTAACATTGTTTTATGATGATATCAGAAAAGCCGCATGCGGAAAACAAACCACCGTACTTTACGGAGTTATTGATTTCCTTGGGACGGAAAGCGACAAAATTGAAACCTCTTTGAACCTGGAACCCGACGAGGTCTTGAACCTGGCAAACGAGTTCAACAAGAAATCCGAGCTTTACATCAATACAGGCGGGGTTCACAGCTGTGCGCTATGCAACAGGCAAGGCATTATTTTATTTGAAGAAGATGTTGGGTAGGCACAACGCCCTTGATAAAATATTGGGATATGCCCTGCTGGAAGATATCGGCCTTACGGACAAGATGATCGTAACAAGCGGCAGGATATCCTCCGAGATGGCCTTGAAGGTTGTTAAGAGCAGAATTCCCGTACTGGTTTTCAAGGTCCGCTCCTACCGATACAGCCGTGGAAACGGCCAGAAAGTTCAACCTGACACTGATAGGCTTCGCAAGAGGCAGGAGAATGAACAAATATTAGGGGTCGCTGTGAGTAGGATCAGAATCTATAAATATTCAAGTACATAGCGTGGAAATTCGTCTACCCCGGTGTTTATAGTATGAGCTTTGTTGACTACCTTGCCTTTTATCCGGTTCTATTATACAATCCTTTTTGATGCATCTACATATGCATCAAGTATTCTGATGCATTCTTAAATGCATCGTATCTTCCGATGCATCTACATATGTATCGGAAGATATGTGTTACATATAAAAATAATTGTTTTATAATGATTTCAACACAATTTTTATATTTTCAACAGTCTTTCAATTCTTCAAAATAAAATGCATAGATCAGTATTCTACTTACTGTATACCTTGTTTATTATTAATAAACGGCTTTACCCTGTCTCCCTGAACTTGTGGTATCTAATATCAAGCCTGTCCCGATCCGGCCATAAACCTTTACCATAAGGGAGTACTATTTTTTGATTCTGCAACTCCTGTATACCATGTTTAAGCATTGGTCCATCAATCTCATGCAGAATATCATCTCTAACTTCTATCTTAAAATCAGGAGTCACACCGATTATATTACAGTCGAAAGCTGCATGGTGAATTTTACACAATGATAGCCCGTTTGTAACAATCGGATCACCCATTTCTTCACCGTCAGAAATTATATGAGCTGCATCAAGTAACTGGATATATCTAAGCCTGCAGAAAGCGCACTGTTCTTTGTATGCTTGCAGTACTCTTTCACGGAAGGATTTTTGGTGCAATCTGTTTTTAACAGCTGAAGTAATATAATTTCTTTTGGCATATTCCTTACTCTCTGAAACCATATAAGTATTTTCCCCCATCAGATAATGCTGTATTGAACTTATATCATCAGCTGCCAGGGTGAAGGATAATGATCCTGGGTCGTCTTCAATAATAAATACCGGCCACACGGAAAGGTATTTTCCAGGCACTATGGAATGAAAATAAATAAGCGGCACCTGTTTCTTCATAGCTTCACGCAAACCAATATTAGCTCTATGGAATGGGTCAGTTCCTCTATAACGATACTGTAAAAAGCCCTCCTTTGTAAATGAATCCTCATAAGGGCCTTCATAAATAGTTGTGACTGATAACGGGATTTTCTCAAATTGCCTTGGCTTCCAAATGCCTTGAGGACCAATCAGTGTTATGCGTTGGCTATTAAACTCAAAGCCCCTCTCCAGAAGGGTTCTGGGAAGAACATCGCCACTAAGCGCAATTTGCTCCTTCAGCCAATTAAATGCCACCAATCTTATTTGGTCTTCCATAAAGCGAAACCTCTTTAATACATTTATCTTCTAATCATCAGCAATCACTGTATCATTTATCTCTTCAATTCTATAATCAGTAATATCTTTGTAGTGGTTACAGAAAGACAGATTATTTATAAATTCCTCTAATGCAGGTGTAATGCAGAACATGTTATTTTCTTCATAGAAATACTCTGAAGACGATTGCAATAGAAACTTTATTGGGTTTCTTTTTGCCAGGTTTACATATTCTTTCTTACCCCAATCTCTGTAGGTTGAAGTACTGCTGTCCTTTTGAAGATATTACATCCTTTATTATTCTACAAAACATTTAAATTTCCTTTATTTAACTAAAACTGGAACTTAGAGACTCAAAAAGTAAAATTTATCCTTCCCTTGTACATCGTACTTTTCTTGGTAAATTACTATCATGCATAATCAAAATTTCTGCTATCATCAAATCTCCTTAATAGACCTGCATTTTGGGAAATTAGCACATCCATAGAAACTCTTGCCCTGATTATCACCTTTTTGTAAAGTCCTTAGTACCATTGCTATCCCGCATTTGGGACATACAGGAATATCTACTGATATGTTTTTTTCAGGTACCGGCTGGATAGGGGCAACAACATTCGCTTCCAGAAGCACTTCTATTTTTTCCTTGATATCACCTAAAATATATGTTTTCCTATTCTCCACTCTTAACAATTTAAGGCCTGCAGCTTCAAAAGCTTTATTTATAAAATAGTCCCTTTTCTGTCGATCCTCTCGATTATGTGATGCGTCGTCCAACTCAATAGCCATAACTGGCTTAATTCTATCAGAACTACAGATTAAAAAGTCAATATGCTTGAGATTTATCTTGTTATTGAAAAGCGTCCGTTCTCTGAAATCTTTCTCTTTTACAAAAAAAATGTCTTTCAGAGCAACCTTTACAAAGATTGCATATTTATCTCTCAGTACTTGCTTCAGAACCATATAAAATGATCGTTCCGCCGGTGACAAAAAGTCATCCCTGATAGAATAAGGATATATAACCTCATAATTCTCATTTGGCTTTATTCCAAAAATACGTAATACAAAACCTAAACAGCCAAGATTGTTATTACTCATATCCTTTGCCCCTCTCATAAATAATATTAACCAATATGAATATTCTATAAAAATATTTTAGTCGCTGCCATAAAATAGAAAATATTTAAAAAAATATTTACATGATTAAAATAGGTATCGCATAAAAACAAATAATATAAAATATGGATAATGTGAATAGAATAGTTGGAAAATTCTAATATAATTTTAAAAATAGCAAATTGCTTTTTCAATATATTTATCCAATAATAAATATATCCATGGCTTTAGTTCTGCAAACCGGTATCCTAGATTACTTGCATGCATTATATTAAGGCTGAAAGTTTTTTGCCCGTTATACGGTCCAACCATCAGACGGATTGTATGGCTTTCTACCTGTTTCCTTTGTTTCAGAATATGTAAATCCCATTGATTGGATATCCATTTTATCGACTATTATATCTATCGCTCTTACATCATTATCAGGAGCAATCATATCATCCAAACACATTGGAAGTATATTTAATTGATCTCTATTTTCACCGCTTTTATACCTGTTCATTTATTAAACCCCCAATCCACAATACTTGACTTAATTATACCATATTTGGGTCAAATTCGATAGTAATATCAGGGTTTATGTTATATTTATAGATACTTTTTGCATCATATAAAATAAATATAGAGCAGTAGTTTTGTTACTGAAAATACTTATAATACCCGTTTTATCCCGTTAGATTTCTCTGTAAAATCTGTAAAACATTATCTATACAAACCGCTGCCTCGCGAAATTTATCCACAATTTTTGCGCGTATTTTTGTGTCATTCAAAGCTTTTAGTGAGCAGTTGAACCCCCCGCCAAGGTCTTCAAGGCTTCTCCATATACCACCTTTACAGAAGCCGCTTGAGCCGTCCTCCTCGCCCAACAGAAAGAATTGCTTTGCTATTTGCACACTCATATCTGCATAACGGGTGTCTAGTTGGGAAAGACGGTTCACGATGGAGGCGTAAGGCGCGTCGTTTACATTATTTGCCCATGCCAATGTCGCGAGATTACAAATATAAACGACATAATTATGCCATAAGTGGGTTTCGCCATCATATCGTCCGGCTTCAATATCATCTGCCCATGCACGGTACGCCGATGCACCGAAGAATACTCCGTTACGCTCCGGCATCGTTAGCCAGTACGGTATTTTCATCACCGCATTTCGGCAGATATCCACCAACATAATATCATGCTTCTTCTCTCCCGCGAAGACTAAATCCTGCGGAATAAATTCTATTGCATTAAGTTTATTGTATAGTTCGTCATCCGCTTTCCTGCTGAATAGAAATGTTTTCTCGTAATCCTCCTGTCCGACATATAAATAATGGGTCAGGGAGTCAATAAAAAAGTCCGGCTCACCGGAATTGCCAATAGCGATGACCGGGACGCCGCGTTTTGTATAATCCATTAACTTATGAAGATACTCCGGCTTATTCGCGTTAAGCCGTTCAGCTGTGATATAGGTGTGTTCATATCCGATTGCGTCGAATACATAGCCGATATAATCCGAGCCTGCCAGATATCCCGACACACAGTATTCACAGGCGGCTGTTGAATCGTTTCTGTTATATACCGGTGTATAGCCGTTACCGGTAATCCCTGTGATTACCCAGTAATTCAGCTTTTCTTTCTCGCCGAGTTTTTCCATGAGATATTCCATGCAGTTGTCGAAAGCAAAGTTTTTCCCTTCATTTGCGTGTTTTTCTCCCATGCCATAACTGAAAAGGTCACGTATATTGGGCAAACTATTAGTCCGTTTCACTTTCATTGCATATACTCTCCTTAGCGTGCAATCCCCGAAATATAAATTATCAGTACTGTACAACATCTTACGAATATGCACTTCTGGTATTAATTTTCGACCCTCTAATTCTCGTATGTTTTCACACAGTCTCTAGCCTTTGATGAAGTTCAGTTATCTCTCATTATATGGATAATACGAATTTATTCAATTTTTATATACTTTTTGTAAATTATATAAATTCAATCCATATTTCTTATAAGAGTCATATCATCACGTACCTTTTGTCCTTTAGTAGTTAATCCCCAAAACAAAGCAGATTTTTCATTACTCCAAAATGAATATATCAATCCAAGAGCCTTGAACTGATTTAATATACGTTTTACCAATTGGTCATCATCAAAATAACTGCTAGTACTATTAAAAATTTGCTTTCTTATCGCATTAGAAATTGAATTCTCAGTTATTGTTACATCAAGCATTTCTGTCGCAAGAATTGAGAAAATCATAGGGAGAGTAGTTGTTACATTGTCGTGTCTCGTGTAGTTGTTGGAATAATAATGATAATTGATTCGAATTTCTTGATCATCAAAAGCAACATTATTTTGCGCAGTCAATGATAAAATCGTATTATTTGCAGTATTTAGCTTGGTTTCTAGATTATTCTTTTGAGTTTGTAAATCCATAATCTCTCGGCGCAACGTTGCTTCGTCATAATCAACCGCTCTTTGCCAGCCTGGACGACTTATTTCAGATTTTGCCCGCATGATAGATATAGCGAGTTGTCCAGTTAGTTCATCGTTTGTTTTCCATATACCCGCTAAACGATTGGTCAAAGCTTTTTCCCTAAATAACCTAAGTTTTTCGATATTAACAGGATTTTGTTCTATTTTATCCTCTGACAATACAACAGAATCATCTATTGCAAATACTAGAACTGGAATACCTTTTTCTTTTGCATATTCATATTCCATCTCAGTATAGCTAAAACCCGTAGATGGATTAACTGATCCGTAACGCTTACCAATTATGAGGACATAATAATCACAGAGATCAACAACTCTTTTAATAACTTCAAACTGCTCATCGTCTGTTGCAGCGAATGCTTCCATTCCTGCCGGAATACAATCGGCCATAAGTAGGATATTTAATATTTTTCGTCTTTCTTCAATAAGGTCAGAATATGTTGAACTTATAAACACTTGATATTTTTTTACAGCCATTTTCTTTCTCCTCTTAATAAAGAGCATAGTTCATCGCATATCATACTGAATTTATTAAAAGCGAGCTTTATCTGCTTTTTGTTATCTTTTCTAAAATCTGCAATCGTCTTAAAGTCAGGTTTTAATTCTTTCATGAGCCAGAGCAATTCAATATTCCTGTAGCATTCCCGTTCTATCTTGCGGGATGAACGGATCCCGTTGAAATAGCTATATGCATATAGTCTAAACATATCTGACGGATTATATGGCTTTCTACCTGTTTCCTTTGTTTCAGAATATGTAAATCCCATTGATTGGATATCCATTTTATCGACTATTACATCTATCGCTCTTACATCATTATCAGGAGCAATCATATCATCTAAACACATTGGGAGTATATTTAATTGATCTCTATTTTCACCGCTTTTATACCTGTTCATTTATTAAGCCCCAATCTACAATACTTGACTTAATTATACCATATTTGGGTCAAATTCGATAGTAATATCAGGGTTTATGTTATATTTATAGATGCTTTTTACATCATATAAAATAAAGATTGTGCATTAATTAGGCTACTGATTATGCTTATTAGCTGTGAACAGGTAATTGAAAATCCAATCTGTCAAACTTTCTCAATATATCCAAATTGGATGTGATACATTGTGCACCCCCATAATAATTTCCGATTGCTTGTTCAGCGCTACACCACCGTTTGCCATCTGGATGTGGGTTATTCTTTTCAAATACGTTTGCTTCCTCCTCAGGCATCATATGAAATTCATTCGTATTGCATAGTGTGTCAACAATCGTATCCAGATTTATATCCACAACGTTTTTAAGTGCCGGATAATGCTCGCTTTTAAGCGAGCCGACAAAGTGCACCGGCAATGGTTGCCACAAGGCCCATGTTGCCGGGTCAAATGACGCCGGGGCAAATGATGTCGGGTCATAATCGGGGAAGCCATTAAGGAGGGTTTGTCCGCACAGCTTATACTTGGCTTTCAGA
>VEPD01000269.1 GCA_012027035.1 Ruminiclostridium sp.
CACAAGAGAGGAATTTCTGCATGCCGGGGCTAATACCAATCTATATAAGTTTGAGGTTCTTGAACCGCTTAAAAAGATACTGCCTGAGATAGGCGGAAGGCCGGTATATCTGACCCTGGATATTGATGTTGCAGACCCTGCGTATATAAACGGTACCGGAACTCCCGAGCCCGGAGGCATAAGCTCAAAGGAGCTTCTTCATGCAGTTCATGAGTTTAAGGATGTGAATCTTGTGGGTTTTGACCTTGTAGAGGTTTCGCCGGTATATGATACCTCGGACAGGTCGGCCGTATTTGCTTCAAAAATAATCAGAGATGTAATTCTTATGGCGGGATATTCCAGATGAAATGCAGGTAATATCTTGCATTCCTGTTTATAATATTGTATAATTTTATTAATTATTACCTGGTAATAATATCATATAATATATACTATGATATTATTGTATAATAAAAATTCAAATAAGGAATAGCTTTATGGCATTAAAAGAAAAAATACTTGATACGGGGTGTAACTCATGGCGACGATTGACAAGATAAACCTGCTCCACAGTAAGAAAGAAAAGCTTGAGCAGGGAGGCGGCGCAGATAGGATTGCCAAACAGCACGAATCAGGCAAAATGACGGCCAGGGAAAGAATTGGCAAGCTTTTTGACAGCAACACCTTTGTAGAAATAGATGCTTTTGTGGAAACAAGGGCAATAGATTTCGACATGCAGAAAAAGAAAGTTCCCGGAGACGGTGTGGTAACAGGCTATGGAAACATTGACGGAAGACTTGTTTTTGTTTCTTCACAGGATTTCACCGTTATCGGGGGTTCCCTGGGCGAGGCTCATGCCAGAAAAATAACCAAGGTAATGGACATGGCTGTTAAGATGGGCGCGCCGTTTATCAGCATAAACGACTCGGGCGGAGCAAGGATAGAGGAGGGTATCGATTCACTTTACGGTTATGGCGAGATTTTCTACAGAAATACTCTTGCATCAGGTGTAATACCGCAGATTTCAGTAATAATGGGGCCTTGCGCAGGCGGCGCCGTATATTCGCCTGCAATTACCGATTTCGTTTTTATGGTGGAAAAGACCAGCAATATGTTCATTACCGGCCCGCAGGTAATCAAAGCGGTTACAGGCGAGGACGTCTCTTCAGAATCTCTGGGCGGTGCGGATGTACATAATGCAAAGAGCGGCGTGGCACATTTCAAAAGCTCTAATGAAGACGAATGTATTAATGATATCAAACGGCTTATAAGCTTCCTTCCTGACAACAATCTGTCCGATATGCCTGCATATTCGGTAACAGACGATCTGAACAGATTGGTTGATGAACTGAACGAATTTATACCTGATAATGCAAACAAACCTTATGACATGAAGGATGTAATAGAAAAAATCGTTGATAACGGCGATTTCTTTGAAATACAAAAACATTTCGCAGGAAACATTGTAATAGGCTTTGGAAGAATGAACGGAAGTACTGTGGGAATACTTGCAAATCAGCCTAAGATCATGGCTGGCGTTCTTGACATCAATTCGGCCGATAAGGGCGCCAGATTCATCAGATTTTGTGATGCGTTCAACGTACCCATCGTCACATTTACCGATACCTCGGGCTACCTTCCGGGAGTGGGGCAGTAATATGGCGGGGTCATAAGGCATGGAGCCAAGCTTTTGTATGCATTTTCAGAAGCGACGGTCCCCAAGATCAATATTATTGTAAGAAAAGCTTATGGCGGCGCTTATATTGCCATGAACAGCAAGCATCTCGGCGCGGATATGGTATTTGCCTGGCCTAATGCAGAAATAGCTGTAATGGGTGCGGATGGCGCGGCTAATATTATATTCCGTAAGGAAATCGCAAATGCGGAGGATCCGGTATCAGCCAGAAATCAAAAGATAGAGGAATACAGGAATAAATTCTCCAGTCCTTATGTAGCTGCAGCAAGAGGTTATGTGGATGATGTCATCGAACCGTCGACTACAAGAGTCAGATTGATAAATGCTCTTGAAATGCTTGCAAGCAAAAGGGAAAACAGGCCTTCCAAAAAGCATGGGAATATTCCGCTTTAGAGGTGAAGGGACACACCTCAGCAAGGAGAAGGGCTTCGGGGCCTGAGGAATGTCCCTTTTTGAAAGGGGAGGTAGCGAAATGAACAATAACAACTTAAGCGGTGAGATTCTGGCAGTGATAGCGGCGACAGTGGCATCGCAAAACACAAGACCGGGCCAAAAGCTGGAAGTAAAAGCAATACGGAGGATCTCACAGGTATCTCCGATATGGAATACAACGGGCAGAATTGAGCGGCTTTCAAGAAATCTGAATACTTTGTAGAACCAGTCTTTTAGAATACAGTACTGCAACGAAGGTTTCTAATTACCTGTGTAGAAATAACGCGTTGAAGCGTTTGTGATATTTTTGGAAAGCGCATAATGCCGGAAATCAAAGTTTGTTTCGCTGTAGTAGTAGTAACAGATAACGTGTATAACCCGTTTAAATTGAATCATACTTACTTAATTTAGGAGGATTTACAATGAAAAAGTACTTGATAACAGTTAATGGAAACCAGTATGAAGTCGAGGTTGAAGAAGTTAAGGATAATTCGGTTTCTGCGCCGGCGGGCCAGACAGAGCCTGCATTAAGAGCCGCCGCGCCGGTAGCCGCCGCTGCTCCCGCGCCTGTTCCTACTTTAAAGCCTGCTGCCGCCGGCAATGCAGTACCAGCCGGAGCTGCTACCATTACTGCTCCCATGCCGGGAACCATATTGAAAGTAAATGTCAATGCGGGTGACTCAGTCAAGAAAGGCCAGGTTCTTCTGATCCTGGAAGCTATGAAAATGGAAAATGAAATAGTTGCTGCCGCAGATGGGAAAATATCTTCGGTAAATGTCGCAAAAGGCTCTTCCGTGAACGCTGGAGATGTCCTTGTATCGCTCACTTAAGGAGGAGGTCAGAATGGGTAGGGTCAGAATAACCGAAACGGTACTTAGGGACGCCCATCAGTCATTAATAGCCACAAGAATGAAGACTGATGATATGCTTCCGATACTGGATAAGCTTGACAAGGTAGGCTATTATTCACTTGAATGCTGGGGAGGAGCTACCTTTGATTCATGTCTCAGATTTCTTAATGAAGATCCATGGGAAAGACTCAGAAAGATCAGGAAGCAGGTTAAAAACACAAAACTGCAAATGCTGTTGAGGGGCCAGAATCTGCTGGGTTATAAGCATTACTCAGACGATGTGGTAGAGTTTTTTGTAAGAAAGTCAATAGCCAACGGTATTGATACTATCAGAATATTTGACGCATTGAATGACGTCAGAAATATTGAAACTGCGATAAAAGCTTGCAAGAAAGAAGGCGGGCATGCGCAAGGGTGTTTTAGCTATACAATAAGTCCCGTGCACAATCTTGAGCATTTTGTTATGGACTCAAGGCAGCTTGTTGAAATGGGCGCCGATTCCATATGCATTAAGGACATGGCCGGTTTGCTGCTGCCGTATCCCGCTTATGAACTTGTAAAAGCACTGAAGGAATATATAAAGGTGCCAATTGATCTGCATACCCATTATACCAGCGGTACAGCTTCCATGACATATTTAAAGGCCATAGAAGCAGGCGTCGATATCGTGGATTGCGCCATATCACCAATGGCAATGGGAACTTCACAACCTCCTACAGAGCCTTTGGTAGCTACATTGCGCGGTACCGAGTTTGACACGGGGCTTGATCTTGGATTACTGAGTGAAATAGCGGAATACTTCAGGCCTATCAAGGAAAAGTATGTAGAAAGCGGATTACTGGACGTCAAGATGATGGGCGTCGATGTAAACGCGCTTATTTATCAGGTTCCCGGAGGAATGCTTTCCAATTTGGTTTCCCAGCTGAAGCAGGCAGGAAAGTCTGATAAGTATGATGAGGTATTAAGGGAAGTTCCAAAAGTAAGGGAAGAATTCGGGTATCCTCCGTTGGTTACTCCTACAAGCCAGATAGTAGGAACTCAGGCTGTCATGAATGTTATTGCAGGTGAAAGATACAAGATGGTGCCCAAAGAGTCAAAGATGCTGGTTAAAGGTGAATATGGCAAGACGCCTGCCCCCATACCCGAAGAAATACGGAAGAAAATACTCGGGGACGAGGAGCAGATCACATGCAGGCCTGCAGATCTGATTGCACCTGAGCTTGAGAATATTAAAGGCCGCATGAAGGAATATATGGAGCAGGATGAAGATATACTTTCATATGCATTATTCCCGCAAGTGGCGGAAAACTTCTTCAAATTCCGCCAGGCCGGGAAATACAGGATAGACAGCACTCTGGCAGATTTCAATGACAAGGTCCATCCGGTATAAGGCAGCGAAAGGACTGCTCTCAGCATTTCTCATGCATGTATACATAGTTTTCCTTATTGCTTGTGTATTTCAAAATCCTGATTTTGCTTCCTTTGCGGATACTCATGCCGCATTTGAGGCAGGAAAGATAAGGGATCTGCATTATGCCATGGGACAGCTCCGGTTTGAGATCTTCGATTTTTTGCCAGCTTTTCCAGCCAACCTTACAATGCTTTATTCTTTTGTCAAAATCGGCATAAACCCATCGGAGCAGCTTGTGAAAATGAAAAGGATATTTTGTATATTTTATGTATTGGCGAGGTAATCCCAGTCTCTCGGTATATAGTTCAAAATTCTTTTCAATGATTTCCTGCGCCCGGCCGCCGATCTGAGTGCAGTACCAGGTATAACCATTGTCATCAAGCCAGTTTTTAAGCTTTTCAAACATATAGCCTCTGCAGATTTCTATGGTTTCGCCCTTTGGTATGTCGAAATTAAGAATGCCTTTTGATATAATATCCACCACATTATCCAGATAAAATTTTTTTTTGAAATTTTCTTTGTTATATAGTTCAACCGGAATTATATCAAAATAATAATCATTTGTCTGCGGCCGGTAAATACCTATGCATGTTCCGCCAATAAAACTGCCGCTGCCTGCATCGTCAATCTGAAGCATGAAAAACCTCCCGAAGCTGTTAATCCCATAAGTCAATACTTTGTTGCATACCGGTCGTATTTGCATTGAATCAAATCCTGCAAAAAACAAACATAAGGATATGATATGATAATTTATTCAAGGTCATACATAGACTAAAATGCAGCCTCTTGATTTTTATCTTGCAAAAATGTAATATTATATAGTACTATAGCGATGAATTTTTCGAAAGGGGTTAATAGTAATGGAGAGTAAAACATATGATATGCTCAGGCGTATTCGTGAAAATATGTCGGAAATGAGTAAAGGGCAGAAATTAATTGCAAACTATATTATAAACCATTATGAGAAAGCTGCTTTCATGACTGCGGCCAGACTTGGAGAGGTGGTAGGGGTAAGCGAATCAACCGTAGTGCGCTTTGCTATTGAATTAGGGTACGATGGCTATCCAAAGCTTCAGAAAGTGTTACAGGAACTGATCAAAAGCAAGCTCACCTCTTTGCAGCGAATAGAAGTCTCTTCAACAAGAATAAGCGAGGAAAACATTTTAAAAAGCGTGCTGCAATCTGACATGGAGAAGCTGAAGGTTACTCTGGACGAAATTGATCAATCCAGCTTCAATAAAATAGTGGAATGTATTTTAAATGCCAGAAAGATATATATTTTGGGAGTCCGCAGTTCAGCGCCGCTGGCAAGCTTTCTTGGCTTTTACTTCAATTTGATATTCGATAACGTAAGGTTGGTGCACACAACCAGCGTTAGTGAAATGTTTGAACAGATTCTGAGAGCTTCGGAAGGTGATGTAGTGATAGGTATCAGCTTTCCGAGGTATTCCAGGAGAACTACGAAGGCAATGCAGTTTGTAAAGAGCCAGGGAGCTACTGTAATAGCAATTACCGATAGCTACGAATCGCCGCTTGCAAGTTGTGCGGATCATTCCATCATTGCAAGAAGCGATATGGCGTCCTTTGTTGACTCACTTGTCGCACCGTTAAGCGTTATAAATGCAATAATAGTTGCAATAGGCGCAAGAAAAAAGGAAAGCATATATCAAACCTTTGAGAAGCTCGAAACCATTTGGGATGAATATCAGGTATATGAGAAGTATGACAATGTCGAGCCTCATAAGAAGGTGGACTATTAGCGCTACAGCGGCAATTACCAATATATCCTTGCAGGATTAGCGCGTTGAAGCGTTCGCCCTAATCCTGCAAGGCGCATATATGCCGATATAATAATAAAATTGCCGCTATGGTATCAGAGCAAAACTATTTTATCAGGCTAATAATACTTATTTGTAACAGGAGAAAGAAATGAAAAAAAGAGTTGCAGTTATAGGAGCAGGCGCCGCCGGGCTCATGGCTGCCGGCAAAGCTGCTGAAAGAGGCCTGGATGTAACATTGCTTGAAAAAAACGACAGAGTGGGAAAAAAGCTGCTGATTTCCGGGAAAGGGAGATGCAACATAACGAATAATACTGATATTGAAGGTCTTATAGAGAATATTCCCGGAAACGGGAATTTTTTGTATTCTGCTTTTTATACCTTTTCCAATCAGGATCTCGTGGAGTTCTTTAATAAAAAGGGGCTGCAGACAAAAGTGGAAAGAGGCGGCAGGGTGTTTCCTGTTTCGGATTCCTCAGCAGATGTTGTTGACGCCCTTTACAAGTATGCGGTTGGCAATGGGGCGCATCTGCTGTTAAAATCACCTGTCAAGGATTTGGTCATACGGGAGGGAAAGGTTACGCATGTTGTTTTAAAAGATGGCCGGCAATTGGAATGCGACGCAGTAATACTTGCAGCAGGAGGAGCATCTTATCCTGGGACCGGCTCCAACGGTGAAGGCTATAAAATTGCCAGAAATGCAGGCCATGGGATTACAGAGCTTAAACCATCGCTCATACCTCTTCTGGTAGAGGAAGAATGGGTAAAGAATCTTCAGGGATTATCCCTGAAAAATGTGTCAATAACTATATTGAATAATAAAAAGAAAAAGGTTTATACTGATTTCGGAGAGATGCTGTTTACGCATTATGGAGTTTCCGGGCCTTTAGTCTTAAGCGGCAGCCGGCATATAATGGAATACGGCTATCGGGATGTAAAACTGGTAATTGACCTGAAGCCTGCGCTGGATTTTGACGTGCTGGACACCCGCATTCAAAGGGACTTCGAAAAATATACAAGAAAGCAGTATAAGAATTCTCTGGATGAATTGCTGCCGCAAAAAATGATCCCTGTAATTATAGAATTATCGGGAATATCACCGGAGAAGCCTGTCAACCAGATTACCAGGGAAGAAAGACAGAAGCTGGTTAAGCTTCTGAAGGGTTTCGAGCTTAGCATAAAAGGGGCGCGGCCGCTCGATGAAGCTATTGTTACGGCTGGTGGAGTAAATATTGATGAAATCAATCCTTCATCAATGGAATCCAAAATAGTAAGAGGATTATTTTTTGCAGGCGAAGTAATAGATGTAGATGGATACACCGGAGGGTTCAACCTGACAATAGCGTTTTCGACGGGATACCTGGCTGGAATCAGCTGCTAGTAGGGTATTAAGTCTAATATCATACTACTAATTGAGATTAATGCTTATCAGTGTACTAAGGAGCGTTAAGTGGAAATAAAAATGACAAGTAATCATGAAAAAGAGGCTAAAGGCCATACTATAGAGAAATATCCGGCTTTCGAGCGCATAATGCATATATCGTTTTTTATTGTTTTTCTTTTTCTTGTTATGGTACAAACTGCAAGCTTATTTCCTTCAATAAAATCTGCAGTGATTAAGAAGGACACTATAATCGGCGCGCCGATCGGTAAAGAGGAATATCTTTATAAAGAGGGTTCCATGGTATTGACTCTTCTTGATTTTGAGAATTATTTTTCTTTAAAGGTACTTGTAAATGGTGAAGAAAGGGCTGCATTCCTGGGGAAAACAGTAAATATAAATGTATCCGACGGTGACGTGGTGGAACTGGATGGAACTGAAACTAATGCCAATACAAGCATTGCAGTCTTATCCGTAAGCGAAAATATGGATGAAAAATATCTGGGTAAAACCTTCATAGTTGGCCGTGAAGTACTGAAAATTTTTAAAATCAGATTACCTTGATAATGAGTGGATTTCCTTCTGACAGCCAGATTATTATTGTGCAAAACAAATTATTCCTATATAATATGTAATCAAGTATTTGAATTCCAGAAAATATAAAGAAGGGTTTTAATATGGTAAGGGCAGTCAGAGGTGCTACAACGATAAATTGCAACACGGCAGTGGAGATTATATCCGAAACGTCAACGCTTTTAAAGGAAATTATTAAAGAAAACAGTATAGACATGGATGAGATCATTAGCGTTTTTTTTACTGTCACAAGAGACATAAATGCTGAATTTCCAGCGGTTGCAGCAAGGAAACTGGGATGGACAAATATTGCCCTGCTATGTACTAATGAAATCGATGTTCCCGGCAGTATGGAAAAATGCATAAGGGTAATGCTGCATTTCAATTCAGACAAAAAGAATTCGGAGCTTAAACACATATACCGGAATGAGGCCAGGAAACTCAGGCCTGACCTTTCAGACAACGGATAAAGCTTTTGGCAATAACAAAAGCAGTACTGAAAATAAAAATGGGTGGTGGAACTTGGGAAAGATAAATATTGCAATAGACGGGCCTGCCGGCGCAGGAAAAAGCACTATCGCAAAATACATCTCAAAGACATTGGGAATCATATATCTGGATACAGGCTCCATGTACAGGACAGTTGCACTTAAAGCCATGAGATCGGGTATTGATACCAGGGATCCGGAAAAGCTTGCAGAGCTTGTAAAATGTATAGATATAAAAATAACGCATTTGGGAAGCGAGCAGCACGTTTTTCTTGACGGAGCCGACGTATCAAAGGATATACGGACTCCGGAAATATCAATAGGGGCGTCCAATGTTGCCGTTGTACCTGCTGTACGATTGAAGCTGGTCGAACTGCAAAGAGAAATTGCAGATAAAAATGATGTAGTGATGGATGGAAGGGATATAGGGACATATGTGCTTCCGCAAGCCGGACACAAGTTTTTTCTTACAGCCTCTTTGGATGAACGGGCAAAAAGAAGATACAGGGAACTACAGGAAAAAGGCATTCCCGGTGTTACTTTTGAAGAGGTATGCAAAGATATTGAATACAGGGATATAAACGACAGCACCCGCGCATTTGCACCTTTGTCCAAGGCAGAGGATGCAATAGAGGTAGATACTACGGATATGTCAATCGACCAGGTAATAAAAAAAATTTTAAGCTATATAAAATTGTGTTAAATGGTGGGAAATGAAAAAATTTGCAGTCTTTGTAACAAAAATAGTGTTCAACATATTCTACAGGGTAGAAATCATAAATTCGGAAAACGTTCCGGATAAAGGCCCTGCTTTACTTTGCGCGACTCACAACAACATGCTTGATATGTTTTTTCTGGGCTATAAGCTGAAAAGATGGATATACTGGATGGCCAAGGAGGAATTGTTCAGGAATCCCATTTCCTGTTTTATATTTCAAAAGCTTGGCGCATTCCCCATAAAAAGGGGCAAAGGAGATGTCGGCTCCATAAAAGCCACTTATAAGCATTTTCAGGAAGGAAATATTGTTGGAATATTCCCTCAGGGCACAAGAGTCAAAAAAAATAACAGAAAAAAGGCGGCTGTTAAACCCGGTGCGGCGCTGCTGGCGACAAATGCAGGAGTAAAGGTCATCCCTGCAAGTGTAGAAGGGGATTACAGACTTTTTGGCAAAATACGTGTTATTTTTGGCGAACCATACATGATAGATGTTGAAAAAGGTAAAAAGCTTACAAGTGATGAGCTATCTGAAATAAGTAGGGGAATAATGCAAAAAATATATTCGCTTACGGAGAAAGTAAATTGAAAATCATAGTTGCGAAATCTGCCGGATTTTGTTTCGGTGTTGACAAGGCTGTAAATAATGTATATGATTTGTTGGATAAAAATGAGGAGAATATTTGCACTCTTGGGCCAATTATCCATAATGATCAGGTGGTTAACGACCTGAAAGCCAGGGGAGTAAATGTTATTACCGATATCAGCGAAGCATTGCCCGAAGGTAAGGTTGTAATCCGCACCCACGGTGTGACGCCTGATATATATGAAAAGCTTGCCGAACATAATCTTGAAGCCATAGATGCCACTTGTCCATATGTAAAAAAGATACACAACCTGGTAAAGAAAAAGTATGATGAGGGATATAAGATTATAATCGCAGGTGATGCGGATCATCCCGAAGTAAAGGGGATAAACGGATGGTGCAATAATTCGGCATATATTGCCGATTCACCTGAAGATGTTGACAAAATTCCTGTAATAGGCGCAGAATGTTGCATTGTAGCACAGACTACCATTACCAAAGAAAAATGGGATAGTATAAATATAAGATTGCAAAATAAATGTAAAAACCTGATAAAATTTGATACAATATGTAATGCCACAAGCAGTCGTCAGAGTGAAGCGGAAAAAATAGCCAAAGCTGCCGATGTAATGATTGTAGTAGGAAGTAAAAGCAGTTCAAATACGCAAAAGCTTTATGAAATAAGTAAAATACATTGCCCCAGGACATATAATATTGAAACATTCGGTGATTTGCCGCCGATTGATATAACCGATATAGAAATATTGGGCATAACAGCCGGAGCATCTACACCAGATGTGATAATCAAGGAGGTTTTGGAAAAAATGGAAGAATTAAATAAACAGGAGAATGAAATGAACTCCAATGAAATGAACTTCAAAGAAGCTTTTGAGAGTTCTTTGGTTACTCTTCAAAGCGGAGAAATCGTGAAGGGAAAAATTATCGGATTCAACAATGCCGAAATCTATGTCGATCTTGGCTACAAGTCTGACGGGATTATCGCTATGAGTGAATATTCCGACGATCCGGATTTCAAACCGGAGGCACACCTGAAAGCAGGAGACGAAATTGAAGTTTATATTGTCAGGGTAAACGACGGTGAAGGAAGTGTGCAGCTGTCAAAGAAGAAAGTCGATTCAATGAGAAGTATTGATGACATTGAGGAAGCCTTTGAAAATAAAACAACAGTCACGGCAAAAGTGACGGAAGTGACTAATGGCGGTCTGATAGCCAGCGCAAAAGGAGTAAGGATCTTTATTCCGGCGTCCCAGATTAGCGACAGATATGTCAAGGATCTCGGCGAGTATTTAAGGCGGACAGTTAAAGTAAGGATCGTTGAATTCAACAAGCAGAAAAGAAAAATCGTAGGTTCACAAAAAGTAATACTTGCAGAAGAAAAAGAACGGTCAGGAAATGAATTCTGGGATAATGTTGAAGCAGGCAGGAAATATGAAGGCGCAGTAAAGAGCCTTATGGATTTCGGCGCATTTGTTGATATCGGCGGAGTTGACGGTTTAGTGCATGTTTCAGAGCTGTCGTGGAATAAAGTGAAGCATCCTTCAGAAGTTTTAAAGGTTGGCGATTTAATCAATGTAACAGTGCTGGAGTTTGACAGGGAAAAGAAAAGAATCTCTCTTGGATATAAAAAGAGCGAGGATAATCCCTGGATAAAGGCAGCTGAAAAATATAAGGTTGGAGATCTTGTTAAAGGCAAGGTTGTCAGATTGGTCCCGTTTGGGGCATTTGTGGAATTGGAGAAAGGAATAGACGGGCTTGTTCATATTTCACAGATCTCAAATATGAGAATAGCTAAGCCGGGGGACGTCCTTTCAATAGGGCAGGACGTTGAAGCCAAGGTGGTAGAATTCAATCTCGAAGCAAAAAAGATAAGCCTGAGTATTAAGGAAGCAACCCCAATAGACACAGTTCAACCGGTCACAGAAGCTAAAGCAGATGAAAAAGGACAGGCAGAAGCAGAAGAGATAATTCCCGATATTGCTTTACCAATCGAACACAAGGAAGAGATGACAAATACCATAGGCGACGCAATTAGCGGTCTTGGTAAAATATCGGCAGAGCAGGATAACGAGAAGGGACAGGATAACGAAAAAGAGCAGGACAACGGGAAGGGACAGGACAACGAAAAAGAGCAGGAGAATGAAAACAAATGATAGATCGGGCAAAGAGCGGAATGCCTTGAATAAAAGGAGCTGAAAGGCTCCTTCTTAATCTCTTTTTTTTGTTTGATTTATGTGATAAAATGGCAGCAGGATAATACTGCGGCAAAATATTCCGATGCAAATTCGAATAACATAAGGAGATATGTCAATGGAAAGAACATTGGTAATACTCAAACCTGATACCCTGAAACGCAAGCTTATGGGTGAAATAATTTCAAGATTTGAGCGGAAAAACTTCACTATAGTAGAAATGAAAATGATGACGATACAATTACAGACTGCAGAGGAGCATTATAAGCATATAAAAAGCCTTTCTATTTATGATGATATGATCAGATACTTCATTTCCAGTCCGGTAATCGTTATGATACTTAAAGGAAACAATATCATTCAGGGTGTGAGAAACCTGGTGGGAAAGACAAGCTGGCTGGATTCAGCTCCGGGGACGATACGAGGCGATTTTGGTTCTCACACTTATCAAAATCTCATACATGCATCTGATTCTGTTGAAAATGCTGAAATAGAAATAAAACGGTTCTTTGGAGGGACTTAAGTTTTTTACCACGGAAGGGACTTTTACTTATGGATTATGAAGAATTTAAAGTAGCGATTTTTAAAATGTCCGGCATAAATTTGAGCTTTTATAAAGAAAAGCAGATGAAAAGAAGGATAGATACCCTTATTGCAAGAAGCGGGTATCAGCATTATGAAGACTATCTCAAAGAATTAATGGTCAACTCAGGTTATTTTAATAAATTCATAAACTATTTGACAATAAATGTTTCAGAATTTTATAGAAATGCGGAACAGTGGGAAGTATTGAAAAAAGATATATTTCCTTTCCTGCTGAAAAGGTCCAAGAGACTGAAAATATGGAGCGCTGCCTGTTCGACGGGTGATGAGCCCTATACGCTTGCAATGGTATTGAATGGCTTTATTCCGCTTTCGGATATAAAGATAATTGCATCTGATATTGACAAAGAGGCACTTCAAAAGGCAAGGAACGGGCTATACAGCGAAAAAAGCCTTGAAAAGCTCCCCATAGAATACTTAAGCAAGTACTTTATAAAAAATGCGGGATCGTTTTTAGTCAAGGATGAGATAAAAAACCGGGTCGAGTTTATGCAGCACGACATGTTGAAGGATGATTACCCTATGCACTGTGACTTGATAGTATGCCGCAATGTATTGATATACTTTACTGAAGATGCAAAAAACTACATTTACAAAAAATTCAACAGCGCTCTAAAAACTGAGGGAATACTTTTCGTAGGAAGTACAGAGCAGATTATTACGGCAAACAAATACTGTTTATCACCGTTAAGGACTTTTTTTTATATAAAGGAAAAGGATTTATAAATATTGAATTGAGGCAATGCTTTGAGCAGAGTAATATTCCTTGTAGATATGAATGCTTTTTTCATTAGCTGTGAGATGGCAAGGAACCCGTCCTTAAAAGGGAGGCCGGCTGCTGTTGCGGGTGATCCCAAAAACAGATCGGGTATTATTCTGGCAGCAAATTATGATGCGCGTAAATTCAAAATCAGGACCACCATGCTGGTTCATGAGGCTAAAAAGCTCTGCCCCCAATTGCTGCTGGTGCCGCCTGATCATGAGCTATATAATAGAAAATCATCCGAGGTGATGAGCATCCTTTCCCGATATACGCCTGTGGTTCAACAAAACAGTATTGATGAAGCGTGGCTCGATCTTACCGGATGTGAATGCCTGTTTGGCAAGCCTGTAGAAATTGCTGAAAAAATAATGAAGGATATCCTGAAAGAGCTGGATTTGTGGTGCTCAATCGGAATATCAGACAATAAGTTTCTGGCGAAAATGGCCTCGGAAATGAAAAAGCCTCTCGGTATCACCGAGGTATGGCAGAAGGATGTAAAGAATAAAATCTGGCCTTTACCGGTCCGTGAAATGTATGGTATAGGAAAACAGACAGAAAAGAAGCTTGCAGAATTATCCATACTGACAATCGGCGATCTTGCTTCATGTAATTCGGCACTTCTGGCCAGGGCTTTCGGAAAGTATGGCGATGAGTTGAAAAGACTTTCCAATGGAATAGATACAACGCCCGTGACCGAGCATCCCCATTACGATAGCAAATCAGTCAGCCGCTCTACTACATTATCCAGGGATACTGTGGATATTGACTATGCCAAATCAGTCCTGATGAGGCTTTCCGAGGAAGTCGGATCCGAAGCCAGAAGGTATGATTATAAAGGGAAAACAGTAGCAATCGTTATTAAATATGGAGATTTCCAGGCAATAACAAGGCAGAAATCCATGTTTTCACCAACTTATCTGACCAAAGAGATTTATAGAACCGGAATAAGCCTTCTTGAGGAAAACTGGAATAAATCACGGCCTGTAAGGCTTCTGGGAATTGGATTGAGCAATATAACAGACGATGTGTCGGAACAACTATCAATTTTTGATTTAAATAAGGAAATAAAGGATGGCAACTGGAAGGAAGAAAAGCTGGAAAGGGCTATGGATGCCATACGTAACCGTTTTGGCAGTGAAACAGTAAAAAGGGCGAAGTTAATAGATAATATAAAAAATGATATAAAAAAATAGAATTCTTGACATTATATTTTTCACAAATTATAATATGAGATAATACAACTCAATAAAGGCGGATGATGGTTGAGGGAGAGAAACTGCAGGACACCTGCGGTTCACCGAAGGAGTTATACTCTCAGGTAAGAAGACTTCAATCGGACGTACCTCTGGAGAGACCGTAAATGGCGCCGAAGGGGCATTTCCCTAAAAGGGAATAATCTCTCAGGCAAAAGGACAGAGTTGAAGCACAGGCAGAAAATGCTTTTGTTTTGTTATCCAGGGGTCAAACATTTATGTTTGGCTTTTTTTGAGGCGTTCTGCCAAAAAATATTATACGAGGAGATTTTTTATGAACAGAATCTACAATTTTTCAGCCGGGCCTTCCATGCTGCCGGAGCCGGTATTAAAGAAAGCAGCAGATGAGATGCTTGATTACAAAGGTTCCGGAATGTCGGTTATGGAAATGAGCCACAGGTCGAAAATCTACATGTCCATTGTAGAAAATGCAGAGACTTCATTACGCAAGTTAATGGGCATTACTGACAATTATTCGGTTCTTTTTCTTCAGGGCGGCGCTTCCACCCAATTTGCGATGGTACCTATGAATCTGATGACAAAAAATAAAAAAGCCGATTATCTGAATACCGGCAGCTTTGCTAAAAAAGCTCTGTCCGAAGCAAAGTTATTCGGTACGGTAAATGTCGCAGCATCTTCAGAGGATAAAAACTATTCATACATACCTGAAAACTATACACTGTCAGCTGATGCGGACTATGTGCATATAACCACCAACAATACAATTGAAGGCACAAGCTTCAGAAAGCTTCCAGAGACCGGGAGTGTGCCTCTTGTAGCGGACATGTCCAGCAATATCCTGTCGGAGGAAATGGATATAACAAAATTTGGCCTTGTCTATGCCGGCGCCCAGAAAAATTTGGGGCCAGCAGGAGTCACAGTAGTTATTGTCCGTACCGATCTGGTTGGAAAAACAGTTGACAATACGCCAACGATGCTTCGCTATGAAACACATATCAAGGAAAAATCCCTTTATAATACGCCGGCCTGTTACAGCATTTACATCGCAGGCCTTGTATTCGAATGGGCGGATTCCATAGGCGGCGTAAAAGCTATAGGAGCCTTAAACAGGGAAAAGGCGGCACTGCTTTACAATTTCATTGATGCATCGTCGTTGTTCAAATCTCCTGTTGACAAAAAAGACAGATCTATAATGAATATTACATTCACGGCGCCAACGGATGAATTGAATGCAAAGTTTATATCAGAGGCTCAAAAGCAGGGCATGGGTTCACTTGCCGGCCACAGATCCGTAGGCGGAATGAGGGCGAGCATATATAATGCAATGCCTGTAGAAGGTGTAAAGAAGCTGGTTGATTTCATGAAGAAGTTTGAGAAGGACAATAAATAATACTGGAGGGACTTGAATGTATACGGTTCAAACACTTAACAAAATATCTGAAAAAGGGCTGGACATGCTTCAGGAGGACATTTATAAGATTTCATCCGAAACCGTCTCGCCTGACGCTATTCTGGTTCGCAGCGCAAATATGCTTGAAATGCAGCTGCCTGACAGCTTAATGGCAATAGCAAGGGCCGGCGCCGGCGTTAATAATATACCGGTAGATAAATGTACCGAGCAGGGGATAGTGGTATTCAATACTCCGGGAGCAAACGCAAACGGTGTAAAAGAGCTTGTAATTGCTTCACTTTTCCTTTCCTCAAGGAAGATATACCATGGAATAGCCTGGGCCCAGTCTCTAAAGGGCAAGGGGCAGGAGGTCGGGAAGCTGGTGGAAAAGGGCAAGTCGGCTTTTGAGGGCCCGGAAATCCTGGGGAAGAGAATCGGTATTATCGGGTTGGGCGCCATTGGAGCCATGGTCGCCAATGATACCGTAGCGCTCGGCATGGAAGTAATCGGCTATGATCCGTATATTTCCGTCAATTCAGCATGGGGGCTTTCGAGGAGTGTAATCCGTGCGAACAGCATGGATCAGATTTTCAGCACATGCGACTATATTACCATTCATATTCCATTGGACAGTAATACAAAGGGAATCATCAACAAGGATAAATTTAAATTGATGAAAAAAGGTACAAGGATCATTAATCTGGCCAGAGGCGGATTGGTCGACAACAAGGATCTGCTGGAAGCTATCGGGGACGGAACTGTTGCATGCTATGTGACTGATTTCCCGGAAGATGAACTTCTTGGTAATGACAGTATAGTTTCAATACCACATCTGGGCGCTTCAACACTGGAATCAGAGGATAACTGCGCTGTAATGGCTGTGAAGCAAATGAAGGATTACCTGGAATACGGTATTATCAGGAATTCAGTGAATTTCCCAGAATGCGACCTGACCGCCAACGGTAATACCAGGCTGATTGCTGCACACTTGAATATTCCCAACATGGTGGGCCAGATAACTACCGTGCTTGCAGAAAGCAAGATAAATATAACCGCCATGGTGAATCGTCACAAGAATGGTATAGGTTATGATATAATCGATATCGACGGTGATATCGGAGATGATGTGGTAAAAAAGATAAGAGCTGTTGAAGGAGTAAAGATGGCAAGGATAATTAAATAAAAGGTTCTTAATGGGACAGGCGACTGTCCCTTTATTTTTTAGCAGAATGCTGCAAAATAAAAGAGG
>VEPD01000189.1 GCA_012027035.1 Ruminiclostridium sp.
GCAGGCGCGTTCATCCAGGGTTCATCAATCGAGCTTAGCGCGGATGCTCCCTTGAAACCGCCGTATACTGCCTATATGCAGGGCGGGCTTGTTTATGAACATGTTAAGCTGGGAGTAATGATTTCCATCAGGAACATGGTGGAGCGTAAACTGATAAAATTGTAAGGAGGCTGAAATGCCGGAAAAAAACAAAGGAAAAAGGCTGAAAACAGGGGGAATGCTTCTTATACTATTTTCCTTGCTGTACATACCCTCGCTTTTTCACTGGCTGTCCAGTGATAATGTCAGCAGCGATATCCTAAGGATAGGTATCATCGAAGATTCAGTCAATGCCGAAGGGCTCCTTGTCAGGGATGAAGTACTTCTTGATCCTTCCGCCACAGATGGGAAATTAATTCCGGAAGTGAGTGAAGGCGAGAGGATCCCAGCCTTCGGCCGTGTTGCCACAATATCTAACAAAGCTTCCTTGAGTCTTTTGAAGGAGCTTGAAGATATAAATACCCAAATAATACAGGCCCAGACTGAAAGGGCTAAAAAAACCGACTTCTTTTCTGAAGATATTGCAAAGATTGACAAGTCCATTGGGCAAAAAGTGCAGGGTATTATAAATTTATATAATATAAATTCAATGGCCGGTATCGGTCAGCTGACGCTTGAGGTGGACAGGCTTATAGAAAAAAAAGCCGCCATAGCAGGAGAGGGCGACGGTGATTCGCATATAAAATCACTGAAACAGGAGAAAGAAAGCATTCAACAGAGGATAAACTCCAATACAAGCCAGATAATATCACAATATTCAGGAATAATTTCCTTTATCATAGACGGTTACGAGCAGATATTGACTCCAAAATCCTTAAAGGAGCTTACTCCGGAAATTATAAAAAGTGTAAATTCCGAAAAGTTACAGAAAATTTCAAGCTATGAAGAAGTAAATACAGGAAAACCTTTTATGAAGGTGATAAAAGGAAATTATACTTATATAGCTGCCGTTTTGGAGCCGGAAAAAGCGGGAATGTTTAAAGCAGGTGAATCGATTGATGTAAGGTTGAATGCCGTTGGGGCTGTTGTGGCGGGTTATGTAACAGATCTTACGAAAAAAAACGGAGGCAAATATCTGATAACGGTAAGGGTTGACAGATTCTCCGGGGAATTGTCCTCCATGCGTAAAATAAATGTGGATTTCATAAAGGATTCATACGAAGGCCTGAAGATTCCGCTAAAATCCCTCTATTCACCGGATGCCGGTTGGAAGAAAGCCAGGGTTATGCTGATAAAAGCAAACTCCGTAACAGCCAGGGAAGTGGATGTGCTTTGTAAAGATGAAGAATACGCCATCATAGGAACTCCTGAGAACGAGGTCAAAAAGACAGTGAACCTTTATGATACATATATTCTCAATCCGGAAAATATTAAGGAGGGGCAGATCGTACTACAATGAATATCGATGCTGATTATATAAGTGATAATATCAAAGCGATTTTACAAAGGATTGAAGCTGCCGCCCATAGAACAGGCAGAAGAGCAGAAGACGTCAAAGTGATTGCCGTCACAAAAACAGTAGATGAAAATAGAATATTGAAAGCAATAGAAAATGGATTATTTGACCTTGGAGAGAATAGGGTTCAGGAATTGTGCGATAAATATGAAAAGATGGATAAACGGTGCAGCTGGCATTTAATAGGCCATTTGCAGACAAACAAGGTAAAATATGTTGTTGACAGGGTGAAAATGATTCATTCCCTTGACCGTATGGAGCTTGCCCAGGAGATACAAAAAAGAGCGGAAAAAGCCGGTCTGATAGTAGAAACGCTGGTTCAGGTAAATATCGCCCGGGAGGAATCCAAGTTTGGAATGGAGAGGGACAGCGTAACTGAATTTCTGAAAAAAGTCAGTAAATTTACCGGTCTAAAGGTCAAGGGTTTGATGACTATTGCTCCATTTTCGCAAAATCCGGAAGAAATAAGGTGGGTATTTACAGAACTTAGAAAATTACATATTGACATAACCAGGGAAAATATTGATAATATAGATATGGATTACCTTTCCATGGGTATGAGCAATGATTTTGAAGCGGCGATTGAAGAAGGCTCAAACATGGTACGAATCGGAACAGCTATATTCGGAAAAAGGTAAGAAGAAACCGGAGGCGTTATACCAGATTTAGCTGTCGCTCCCTACAAGGGGAGCGTGGATTGAAATCACTAAAGAAAAATGGAGGGAATACACTATGTCAGGTCTTATCAACAAGATGTTGAATTTTGTGGGCTGGGAATCCGAAGGTGAGGAAA
>VEPD01000485.1 GCA_012027035.1 Ruminiclostridium sp.
ACTGGTTACCTTCAACGGCAAATCCTTTGACTGGAACCTTTTGCAAGGCCGGTTTATTTCCAATAGAATAAGGCCCTCATCAAGCTCTCCGGTTCATATCGACCTTTTGTTTCCCTCCCGCAGAATATGGGGGCTCAAGCTTGAAAGCTGCAGGTTGTCGTCTCTTGAGGAAAACATATTGGATGAAAAAAGAACCGATGACATTCCAGGATCCATGATTCCAGCGGTTTATTTCAAATATCTTGAGGACAGGGATGCCACAGATATCAGGAAGGTAATCAAACATAACAGATTGGATATATTATCCATGGTTTCACTTCTTTCAAAAATATCTGCAATGCTGGAAAATCCCTTCAAAGAGTCTTCATGTGAGCAGGAACTGCTTGGAATGGGCAGAATATTCCAGAAGAACGGTGAACAGGATAATGTTGTCAAATGCTATGAAATCTGTGCAAGGTCGGGGAGTTTTCCGGTTAAGGCCGCTGCCGTGAAACAATTGACGAGGATATACAAAAAAAGCGGTGATTATGCAAAAGCTTTAGAGCACTGGAAAAGTATGGTTGAGGGCTCAAGCGGCTTCAATCTGCTTCCCATGGTTGAGATGGCCAAGTATTATGAGCATAAGGAGAAAAATGCGGGCAAAGCCCTGGAAATTATCGAAAGGGCTGTCGAGATGAGCCTACAGGCAGGCCTCAGGGAAGAAGCACGCTTTCTGGAGCTGAGAAAGCGCCATGACAGGCTGAAGGGCTTGTCCAGCAATAACTGTACCAAGCATTCCGGCTGATTTTCCGTTCAGCATGTTTTATAAAAGCTCGGATATTTTAATGAAGCTTTCCACTATTTCCGGGTCGAATTGGGTACCTGAACATCTTTTTATCTCCAGTACAGCGTCCTTTTTCGTTATACCCTTATGGTAAGGCCTTAAATTTGTCATCGCATCGTATGCGTCAATTACTCCGAGTATCCTGCATTCAAGAGGAATTTGCCTGCCTGACAGGCCTTCGGGATACCCATTTCCGTCCCAGTGTTCATGATGATGCAGAATTAATGCTGCTATATGTATCAGCTCTTTTGAACGGTTTGCTATATTGAAACCGATTTTCACATGCTGCTTCATCAGCTCATATTCCTCTTTTGAAAGCTTTCCGCATTTAAATAGTACCTTGTCGGATATTCCGATTTTGCCAAGGTCATGTACTTTAGCCAATAATATAAGATTTCTTTTTTGTATATCCTGAAGCCCCAGAGCATCAGACATGCATTCAGCCATCAATACAAGCCTCTCCACATGGCCCTGGGATACGTAATCTCTTTCTGCAAGGGCTGTCAGCAGCATATCTATCAGCTTGCTTTTTTCGCTGCTGGCCTGGCTGAGCTTATATTGATACATGTCATCGTCTGCACGTCTGTAAATATTATAAATATCTTCCTCTTCAGTCTTACTGCAGGTAGCTATGCCCATGGACATGCTTATCGGAACTTTTGTATCGCTTATATTGGTCTTGTCTACAAGTTGTGCAATCATGTCTCTTTTAGATGATACCGTTTCATAATCCGTGTCATATAGGATTATACAAAACTCATCTCCTCCGACCCGGGTAATAATCCCATGGTTTTTGAAAACCTCGGATATTATTCCGGCAGCATACACAAGCAATTCATCGCCGGTCCGGTGGCCGAAGGTATCATTTGTTATTTTAAGGCCGTCTATATCAATTACCATGATGCTGATAGGTTTGAGTTCATCCATACTGCTTCCCATACGTGACATGACGTCTTCGAAATAAGTTCTGTTATAGAAGCCTGTCATACTGTCGGTATATGCCTGATGCCTTATTACGTTTTCGGCATTTTTCATTTCTGTTATATCTGATAGCATAATGCAAATATATCCGCCCTTTGGACTGAAGGCTGATGCCTTGTACCATTTCTCTCTGAAATTCAGATGCTCATTTAAGCGCATTTCAGTGCATGCAGCAGAATCCTCCTGCGCTTCCTGTCCCCACTTGATACATGATTTACTGAACTCAGGAAGAAATTCGCTCATTTTCCTGCCGATGATTTGTTCTCTGGTCATACCCGTATTGGCAATAAAGGCAGGATTGGTATCCAGTATCAGATAATCGGCGGGAAAACGGTTTTCATTATATAATATTTCACTGTAAATGAAGCCTTCCGTCATATTCTTAAATAGGGATTTATAATTCGTCTCATTTTCCAGTGAGTTTATTCTTAATTGCTCATTCAGCAACACCAATTTTTTAACAATTATACCGATCAGCGAGAGGACCATCAGAAGCATTCCCCAGTCGCTTATCCGTTGGGGATTTACAGACGGGGAGGTAAAATAAAACATCATATAGATATCTATAATGCCGGTACTCGCTAGTGCCAGCAGTCCTGCTAAAAATATAAGGGCATCCTTGTTTCCTTTACGTATTGCTTTAATTGTAACGAATAACAAGGTAGGGATGGAGACAATTATCAATAAATGCAAAAACTTGTCCATCTCAAGACTTGATTGTATTTTCAGCATGTCCAACAGGAATGTAATTCCGGTCAGCGCTATATACGACTGCCATAGTCTTTTTAGAATAGTGTTTTCCAGGCTTCCTTCATCGGTAAAAACAAGCTGGACAAAGGATATAAAGCCCGAAGGCATTAGAAATATCGAAAAATTAGCTATATAAACAGGTATTACGGGAGAATCGATAAACAGCTGCAAAATCTTTCCTTCTGCAATTGACCAAAGGCCGATGCATAATGAGAAAAAGCCTAGAGATATTAACATTTTCCTGTATCTGGAGCTTGCCGTTGATACAAAAAGAGCAAGAATGCCGATAAAAACAAACAGGCTCCCAAGGATCAGGCTTTTACCGTCTTTCTTTAAAATGTTGATAATATGATCGCTTTTTTCTCCCACTTCAATTTCTATCAGATAACCGGCCAAATAGGAAACCGGTGAATAGGTTCTGAAAAAGATGTTTTTTCCCTGAAATCCATCCGGAAGAGTTACAAAATGCCATATGCTGCCCGGGGTGTCAATAACATTTTGAAAGTCCATATTGCCGAAAGTATAGATACGCTCTCCATCCAGATATACTTCCACTGATTGCTGGGGGGCTCTGAAACGCAATGTTGGGGCGCCCCAATGGCCGCTCGGTAATTTTGCCGTTATCCAGAGGCCTCTTTGATGCTCAGGGTTGGGCGGCCTGCCGGGAAAATTGTAGCTTTTCCAGGAACTAAAGTCATAATCATCTGAGAACCAGGGGAATGGCGCTTCTTTCAAGGACACTGAATCATCCCATCTATATTTCCAACTCTCACTTACCTGGGCGGGCTTAGAAAAAGTATATTTTTCAGAGCCTGATTTTGAGTTGCTCTCAAGATTATATACATAAATCGCCAGGCAAATCGAATATGCCAATAGCAGCAATAAAAATATTTTTAAAACCGGTTTGCGTTTCATCCCATATCTCCCGGGTAATTTATACTTTTTGGAAATATTTATACGAATAAAACAATGATACCAGAAATTCACAAAAAAATAAAGCATATAAATCCCAATAAAAAATATTTATAAACATATATCGGTTTTTATGGAGGAAGCATGAGGGGCAGAAGCTTTGTAAGCGGCGCCATCATTCTTATGGCAGCGGGATTTGTGGTAAGGATTCTCGGATTCGTATACCGGATATATTTGTCCAATCTCATCGGCGCCGAGGGTATGGGGCTTTTCCAGTTGATATTCCCGGTTTATTCGCTGATAATACTTACGTTGACGTCGGGTATATCCATCGGGGTTTCAAAGATGACAGCCGGTGAATTGGCGCTGGGGCATAACATTAATATCCGGCGGATTACGAAGTGTGCCCTGTTTATTGTAATAGGCGGGGGTTTGGCTGTATCTGCGGCTATGTATCTTAATCTGGATATTATAGCGGAATTGATAATTAAAGACCGCAGGACATATTCCTCGCTTCTGCTGTTGATACCGTGTATTCCGGTTATTGCGGCAGTCTCGGCATTGAAGGGCTATTTTTACGGAATCCAGAGGGTTGTTCCCACAGCCGTATCACAAATTGCCGAGCAGGTTGTAAAAATCAGCCTGGTTATTTTGCTTGCCGGATATTTCGTAAATACCGGACTTGAGTATGCATGCGCTGTGGCGATTGCAGGCATGGCATTGGGCGAAATAGCGAATCTGGCAGTCCTGGCGGTCGTTTATAACCGGAGGCGCAAACAAGAATTGAAGGGCGTCTCCAGGGCAGGTTTCATAAGAAAACGCAGAATAATAATTGATCTTGTTAAAACTGCAATCCCCGTTTCTGCAAACAGGTTTGTAATATCAATCATGTCGGTGGTCGAGAATTTGCTTATACCGTGGATGCTTGTGGCCGGCGGCCTGGATTATACAAGCAGCATGGAAACTTACGGCAAGCTTTCGGGTATGGCGCTGCCACTGATTTTCTTTCCGTCAATGGTCACATCTTCGCTTGCAACCACCCTTGTGCCGGCTATTTCCGAAGCCGTATCCCTGAAAAATTTCAAATCGGTCAACTATAGAATATCAAAATCCATTCAAATAACTTTTATAATGGGTTTTATTTTTACTGCGGTATTTCTTATTTATCCTGAAGAAATAGGCGGAGTTATCTACCGAAAGGAAAAAATCGGAGACATGCTGTACATGCTCTCGTTTTCCTGCGTATTCGTATATCTTCAGCAAACCCTCACCGGCGTGTTGAACGGTCTTGGAAGGCAGGGAGAGCTTTTGAGGAATACCATGATCGGTTCGGTCATAAGGATAGGCTTTGTATATTTCCTGATACCTGTTTATGGGATACAGAGCTATGTTTGGGGACTGATTACCAGCTTCGCAGTCACGGCTGTTATTAATATGTTTACCATAAATAAAATAACCGGAATGCCGCCCGATTTTAAAAATTGGATATTAAAGCCTGGGCTTGTCGGCGTTGTAATGGTTTTTACCGGCAAGTACTTTTATAACTTTTTTGATATATTTGTGCTGGCAGGCTGGATGAAAATACTCCTTGCCCTGGTTTTCGACATCTTTGCGGGATTATTCCTGATGGTTCTTGCCGGTGTGCTGGAAAAGAATGAAATTCTTAAGCTGGCAAGCTTGAAAAACAATAAAAGGTAAAGATATTATAAGAGAACTCCGGTTAATCCAGTATGAAGGCCTGCAATCAATAATATTGGTCAAAGAAAGTCAAAATCAAATTTTGATTTCACTGCATACAATATGATATAAATTAATTACAAGGTCAAAGAAAGTCAAAGACTAAAACAAATTATTATATGGAGGTGTTTTACATGTTTGGACTTACGCCATACAACAAAAGAGGAACCGGACTGTTAGGAGGACATGATTTGTTTGATATGAGGAGCATCTTCGACAGCTTTTTTGAGGATCCCTTCAGATCTGCATTTTTCAGTACGGTTAATCCTATGAAGGCAGACATAAGGGAAACTGAAAAGGAATATATCATTGATGCAGAGCTTCCCGGCATAAAAAAGGAAGATATCAGACTTGATCTCAGAGATGATACATTAACCGTTTCAGTGGAGCACAATGAACAGGTTAATGAAGAGAAGGACAACTATATCAGAAGGGAAAGAAGGTTTGGGTCTTTCAGCAGAAGCTTCTATGTTGAAAATGTAAGGCATGAGGACGTCTCAGCAAAATATAACGACGGTATTCTCACTGTAAGCATTCCCAAAGCGGAGGCGGGCAAGGAACGGAATAGAAAAATCGATATTCAGTGATAAGGTGTTTATATGAGGAATTATTTAATCGAGGACTGGGTTTGGCACCCAGTCCTTTATATATTCCCGGCTATTCAGATGCAGCTTCCCGTATTTGGGTAGGTTTCGGATTAATACGGGATAAATAATAGTACACCTTCATGAGAGAAATATGTTAAAATGAACGTATAGGTTGTATGATCTGTGGAGAATGTAATTTTTGATTGATAAGGGGGTCTGGCGACTTGGATAATAAAGAGAAGTACGTTTACTGGGAAGAATACGCACAGTACGACCTTGATACAGCCGAAGTTATGTTTGATACCGGAAGGTATTTATACTCTGTATTCATGTGCCAACAGGCCGTTGAGAAGATAGTTAAAGGGCATATATGTTCTTTATATAGGGGAGGAACCTGTTAAGACACATAACATAGCTCTTGTATTCAATAACTTGTGTGATCGGGAAGAATTCAGCAAGCATATAATTGATAAAGACTTTGACTGTCATAAAGATGAATATACGCCAGTGTTTGTAAGATTGCTGGCATTCTATATATCAGCAAGGTACCCAGCCTATAAGGAAAAGCTGACATCTATGCTGACAAAGACTGAGGCACAGGAGATTATGGATAAGACAAAGGAGGTGTTTGCATGGGTACAATCCCTCAAGAAGTTCTTAGTGTAACAACTGATTATGTTAGCAAATTGAAGAAGCAGATACCTATTGAGAAGGTTTTCCTGTTCGGTTCTTATGCAAAGGGCACATTCACAGAGGATAGTGATGTAGATATTGCGGTGTTCTCTCCGGCATTTGAAAGCATGTCTCGTGTGGACGGACTTACTTTCCTTCTGATGCAAGCGTTAGGATATAAGATCGACATACAGCCTCAACCCTATACTATGAAAGATTATACAGAGCATACAGGGTTGGTTGATGAGATAATTAAGACAGGCATTGAGATCGCTTGAGTATAGCTTTAAGAGCCACTTTGCAGTCTGATGCCAGGAGGAATCCTGGGGAAACGTGGGGAAATCAATACAATTTAACCTCCAACAATAACCCTGGGATAGGAATTTGGGTCCCGGAAGATTCCCCAAAAACCCAGTAACGATAATGCCAGAGAAATTTTGTTATGTAACAGTTTGTAAGGAATATGAAAAAGGTAATGTAAGTTCCATTAAACGAGAAATTGTATTTGGTAATGAAAATTTAGTAAACGAGAAGCTTATAAATTCCAAAGTTAGTAGCACTATAAACATAGCATTTGTTGAGAGAAATAATGGTACTGATAAGATGCAAAATTCCAGAAAAGTGCGCGAAACCTACGGATTTTCTAAAGATTTTATTTTCCATTTTTGCATGACAATTATGATATTTTATAATGTACCCTATAGCTTGGACACTTTGGGTTTTCAAAACCCTTACCATCGGACATTAGGTTTTTGTGAAAACCCTACATTCCGGACAATAGATTTTATATAATCCCTGTTGTTCGGACACATATATTTTCAAAACCCTATGTTCTGGACAAGGCAGTTTTTGACTTCAATTCAAATGCATATTGCTATAAACTCAGTTGAATTGGAGGCAAATATGGCAAATAAGAAATTTACCCCAGAAGAAATGTCCGAGTTAAGGAAAATGGCGGTATGGAAGTAAACGCCCGCCCCCTTTTGTATGGTTCACAACATCCGTTTTATGTCGTTTCTAAAAATGGCAAATTATTATTTTCCGAATTTAATCGTAATACAGATGATGATTATCAAGCTGTTCTCGTGGGAAGATGTTGTGAAAGCGGTGATTCGCAATGTTTAACCTATGACGGTCTGAACACTCCCCGCAAATTTTCAGAGCCGGAAACAGGTGATTTTGTAGTGATTGGGGGAGTAGGCGCTTATTGCTCGTCAATGACACCTATGAATTATAATTCACATGTACAGGTTTCAGAAGTGCTTTATACCTGCGATTCCAAATATAAAGAGATTCGTTTAAAACAAACAATTGAACAAATTATTGCAAATGAACGATAGGAACTTATAAAATCAATTTGCGAATCTTTGAGTACTACTCAGATATATACCCATTAGGATTATTCACAGTTCAAATGGTAAGGTGAATTGTGGGATAGTTCTGGATGCGGCGGGGCGACCGGATAAAATCTATAGCGGAGTTACAATGACATTTCCAAAGCTTGCGTCACAATGGTGAGCGACAAGCAGGACACATCCGTGGGTCAATTCCCCAAGCACGCCGGTTATTCCGGTATCCCACTTTTCAGGTTCTTTATTGCCCTCCCTCCACACTTTCAGATGATAGATACTTGTTTTATTTTCACGTGATTCCACCCGCGCTTTGAATATATGGCGGACACCCGGAGACAATTTCCGACCGGTCGGTTCAATGCCCATAAACTCTACCGACATATCTGCACCGGCCATGAACGTTATTCTGTAATCATCCAGTTCCGGAATATAGCTATACCATGCAATAGCGCCTGAAGGTGCATAGCCGAAGCAAGGGTCGCTGCCGTCCCAACACGCATGCCCGGCAAACCGCAGTACCATACCGACTGCAGAATGGACGCTGTTCGGCAGCCCATGGGCAGATTCGTCAAAACTGTGTATGGTAACGGGTACTGTGACCTCAAAGTCTTTCCAGAATATATCGCCCAGAGCAATTAAACGATCATAGCCGACCTCTACTGTTCGTACCTCGCCATTTTCAAGTTTCCATAAACCATCGACCACCTGAGCGCATTCCAGTAAATTTTCACATCGGCTCCAGTCGACAGCCGTCGGGAGAGGCCAAAGATTTCCAGGACTATAGAGTAAAGTGAGTTCCTTTTTTACATACCCGCCAGGAATATCCTTTACCTCTATGACAATTTTGTTTTCACCATTTTTCAAAACTTTCAAAGGAAGATTGATATTAAAATCACCATGTCTATTCAGCCGCCTTCCATCGGGGCCTATCGGCAGTTTCCTGAATTCCGAGCCGTTTAACGAGTATTTTGCATCAAAAAACCTTGATTTTCCGGAGATATTGCCAAGAACATTGACCCAACGCTGAGGCGTTCCGAGATGTCCGAATTTCTGTTCATCCCCGTACCACAAGTTAATAACCGGCCCATCATTTTTTATTGATTCATCTTTCACATAACCAGCCTCCAGCCTTAGACCATAGTTTCTCATTATTGGGCTGCACACTTTATTCTTAAATATTTTGCCGCTTTAATAATTTACTCAACTTTCCCACTCCTAGAGATTCCCACGTCGCTACCGCTCCTCGGAATGACAAAGTTATATTTAATGTCATTGTGAGCGAAGCGTGGCAATCTCGCTTTTGCCTCAATTATCAGGCTGGGAAAGTTGTGTAATTTGCATTTACAGCGCAAGAAGCAAATACGGATTTTCCAGCATCTCTTTCAGGCTCTTCATAAACCTTGCTGCCAGGGCTCCGTCTATTACTCTGTGGTCAACCGACAATACAAGGTTCATCAAGGGTTTTACTTTAATTTCACCCTTCTCAACAACAGTTCCGTCCCTTATGGCTCCTACCGCAAGGATAGCGGATTCAGGCGGGTTAATGATTGCTGTAAACTCGTCGATGCCGTACATTCCAAGGTTGCTTACCGTAAAGGTGCTCCCGGTGATATCTTCAATCCCCAGGCTACCCGACCTGGCCTTTGATACAAGCTCATCCGCCTTTTCACATATCCCGCCCAGCGTTAATTTACCTGCCTGCATCACAACAGGTACGATCAACCCATCATCCAGTTCCACTGCCACTCCGATGTTAATATCCTCATACCTGATAATGGAATCCTCCCCGAAGGATGCATTGAACGCAGGATACCTTTCAATAGCTGAAGCCGCGGCCTTTATAATAATGTGGGTAAAGCTTGGCTTAATACCCTTTATTTCATAAATCCTATTTTCAACTTCATCTTTAAGGGATCTGGCTTTACTCATATCCACCTGGGTTTTAAAATATGCATGAGGTATTTCTTTTTTGCTCTGGGACAGGCGTTGAGCAATAGTTTTCCTCATATTCAAAAGTGGTATATGGCTCCCTTTAGCAGCAGTATTTTCATTGCTTTCTGATTTACAAGCCGGCATCACCTTCACAACTTCCGGCTTGTTTTTTTCATAAACAACCTTCTCAATATCTTTCTTCACTATCCTGCCGTTAGGCCTGCTTCCTTTTATATCGCTGTAATCTATACCGTTCTCAACGGCAATCTTTCTGGCAAGCGGAGAAATCAAAATCCTGTTTTTTACTGCTAACGGGGAAGAAACAACTTCATAATCAATATCCGTATTTTCTCCCGGCTGCCCTATAACGCATATCGGCGCTGATACAGCCACCTCTTCTTCTTCACCGGCAAGTATCTCCAAAAGAAATCCTTCCTCGGGACTTTCAAACTCAGTATTGATTTTGTCCGTTTCAAATTCTACAAGCGGCTCACCCTTAAGA
>VEPD01000133.1 GCA_012027035.1 Ruminiclostridium sp.
TGTCAAAGGTATGTAACGTCTCCATGGCCCGGATCGCCACAGAAATAATAATGGCGGCCAATACCGGCAAGAAGTCCTCCATCGCCAGCCTGGCTGCCGGGAAAATCCCTCATTTCGGCGTAAAAGAAGCAGTCTTCCCTTTTAACATGTTCCAGGAGGTCGATCCGATACTTGGGCCGGAAATGCGCTCCACCGGGGAAGTTTTGGGAATTGCCGACTCCTTCGGGCTTGCCTACTATAAAGCTCAGGATGCCACAAAGTCCCCCCTTCCCATATCAGGAACCGTGCTGATCAGTGTAAATGATCAGGATAAGTCCGCTGTGCTGGAAGTTGCAAGGGAATTTAAAAAAATCGGATTCAAAATTTTAGCAACAGGGGGAACCCATAGATTTCTGCTGGAAAATGGAATCCAATCCGAAGAGATCAAAAAAATGTATGAAGGCCGCCCGAATATAGTCGACGGTATCACCAACAAAGAGATAAACCTTGTTATCAATACTCCTTCGGGCAAACGCAGCCAGCATGATGATTCCTATATACGGAAGACGGCTATAAAATATAAAATACCGTATATTACTACCATTACAGCAGCCCTGGCCAGCGCAAAAGGTATCGCCGCGTATAAGGAAAACAGCCTCCATGAAGCCAGGTTGAAATCTTTACAGGAATATCATTCGGATATTAAATAAAATTACGCATTAGATCTTCAAAAGTGTCCCTTCTGCGAATGAGCCTTACGCTGCCGTCAAGGTTTATCATTACTTCAGCAGGCCTCAGCCTGTTATTATAGTTGGACGACATGGAATATCCGTATGCACCGGCATCCATAACTCCTATTATATCTCCCTCAACCACATGAGGTATATTTCTGTCCTTTGCCATGATATCGCCGCTTTCGCAGATATTCCCGACTACAGTGACTGCATCTTTGCTGCGGTCTTTCATAAGCACACCGTTCCTGTATGTCTCAAGCTCATGGTGGGAGTCGTACATCATTGGCCTCGCAAGTACATTGAAACCAAGGTCGGTCCCTACATAAACTTTATCATAGTTTTTCTTCACCGAATAGACGGTTCCCAGAAGTACACAGCTTTCAGCAACAATATAGCGCCCCGGCTCCATTTTTACCATGATCTTCTTGCCATACTTATCAGTCCAATCATTCAAAAGCTCAGTCAACCTGGCGCCCGTATCACCGATAGACAGCCTTGGCTGCCCCTCCTGCTTACGGTAGGGAATGCCGAAACCGCCGCCCATATCCACAAATTCCAGAGCCTCAAATTGTTCTGCAATGCCAAGAAGGGATTTCACACCTTCCAGATAAGGCCCGGCGTCCATAAAGAGTGAACCTATATGCTGGTTGATACCCGCCAGCTTGAGGTTGCATTCCCTGAGAATGCTTTTAACTTCACCGATAAGATCCATGTTGATACCGAACTTGGTGTTCTTCCCTGCGGTCACCACCTTTTCATGATGCCCCGCGCCTACGCCGGGGTTAAAACGTACAGCCACCTTCCTGCCCGGATTAATCCTGCCGAATTGCCTTAGCTGCGATATTGAATCACAGCTCACAAGCACTCCCCTGTCTATGGCAAACTGCATTTCTTCAGCAGAAACATTATTGCTTACATAGAACAATTCTTCAGGTTTAAAGCCTGCTTTCAGGAGTACATGAATTTCTCCGGGTGACATGGCGTCGGCATGAAGCCCTTCTTCTTTCACAATTTTCAGGATTTCCTGATTGGAATTGGCCTTAATTGAGTAATTGGATTTGAAAAAAGGATATGAAACGAGGTTCGCCATATCCCTGCATCTATCCCTCAAAATAGCTTCACTGTAAACATACAGGGGACTGCCGAATTCCATCAGCAATTTTTCCGGATCTGTTCCTTTATAGAAGTTAGCCTGTTCTGTAAAATAGGTTCTCATGTGTATCTCCTCCGTCCAGTAGGGTGTCAAGTCTATAACATACCATGCTCATTGAGATTAATGCTTATCAAATCAAATTTAAGCTTGACACTATAGTATATTTTTAAAGCTTACAGTGTACTGGTTTTGCATTTTTATCAATTTAAGTCCTTACGGTTCGCCGGATGGAATTGCTTTCGGCGTAGGTTGGGGCGTCGGAGCTGCAGTCTTCGACGGCACCGGAGTCTTTTTGGAGTTTGGGCTATCGGTTTCAACAGGTTTTTTATATTTCAAGGTCTTGTAATCACCGTCTTTACTGTTTTTAGTGTCATTATCCGAAGAGACGGCATTTGAAAGAACAGGTAACCGCAAAACTCTTGCATCCCTGATAAAGTTAACGGCAGAAAAGGCCAGCATAAAAATTAAGGCAGCCGTGCCGCTTATATATATCAATTTGCTTATGTTTTTTTTAATATTTTTATTTTTATTGCTGTTTTCTTTTTTCTTCTCATTCATAAATCAGACCTTCTTCAAGTCCATCAAAATCATGGCAATGCAGTTCATAGGTTTATACAAAGGGGTTTTCTACTTTCACTCCCATATAAATTTGTCCTGCATTCAAATCTTCACTCCACAGGATAGTACAATTCATAGATCTGGCACTGCATACTATCATGGAATCCCAGAAGGAGAGGTTATATTGCCGATGAATTTCAATCGCTTCGAGAATATCATTTACATCCGGTAAATGTATTGCCCATTGGCCCAGATCTTGTATAACAGCAGTGGCTGCTTCCAGTTTAAGCGGCATGGGTACTTTTTTCACAAGTGTTACAAATAGCTCCTGTAATACCTGAATACTTATACATCCTTCTCTGGTATTCCATAAATCGGCAATAAGTTTTTTCGCCTTTTCATGCTTTTCTCCGGCAGAAGAATCATGGGCATATACAAGTACATTTGTGTCCACAAATTGACGTACTCTTTCATCTTTCATACAATTCATCCCGCTTCCATGAAACCTCCCCATTTGTACACAGAGAAACAGGACAGCTTAAAAAATCCAGATAATGTCTTTTTGCCTTTGCATAAGCATCTTCCTTTTGTACCATTTCTTCAAGTATCGTGGCTAAAAGTCCTGTAACCGACGTCTGCCGATCAATGGCTATATGTTTTACCTTGATTAAAATATCTTTAGGCAAAGCCAATGTGATATTCTGATATTTCTTCACACCATCACCTCCACAAACAAAATCTCGGGGCATCGAGCCCCACTCGGTTTTAGGCAGATTCGGCCACAGCCGAATGCCTCTAATTAAAGTATATCACGTATATACGTGATATACAATAGATTTTCTACAGCATTGATTTTCTACAGCATATGGTAATATCATGGTTAGGGTTTTAGCAGCCAATTTTGAGCATTATTCCGGAAAACGCAGCAAATATCTTCTTATTCAATAATCAGGCCTTCTTCAATTCCATCAAAATCCAGTTCCGTGTTTCTATCGTATCAGTATGGAGCAGTCCGCCCTTGCCGATAACATATTTGATTGTGCTGTTCAAAGCTGTCAAGACTGCTCTGTCCAAATTCTCAAATGCTTGTTTTCTCATAGCGTCAGCCCCTGGAAACGTCCTGGCCGGTTCAATATAATCGGCAACAAGAACAATCCTGCCTAAAAGGTCCATACCCGGGCAGCCCATGGTATGTATCGCTATAGCTCGCAAAACCTGCGGATCGTTTACTCCGTACAGCTTGCCTGCAAGTTTTTCACCCAGAAGTCCGTGTAATAGCTCAGGCTGCATACGTGAAATATAATCGACTTTTATACCGTATACACCGCAAAGCCTTATGGCTTCATCGGCTTTCACATCTCTAGCACAGTCATGAAGCAAGCCTGCCACAGCGGCTTTACCGGCATCCTCTCCATATTTTGCCGCAAGACTCACAGCAGTCTCCATGACATTGACCGAATGAATGTATCTTTTCGGCGAAAGAACTGCTTCCAATTGCTTTTTAATCATCTCAACAGTCATACCGGTTTACTATCTCCATTTGCACATTTGTACAGTCCATTATCAAGTATATAA
>VEPD01000293.1 GCA_012027035.1 Ruminiclostridium sp.
ATGCAGCCCTTGAAAAAGAAGAAACAAAGCTTTGGCATTTAAGTGCACATGCCCTGTTTGAGATGTAAAAAGAGGAGCTTCAGACAGGCCATATTTCTAATCCGGAGGAGGCGTAATATGAGCAAGCAAGGAGAATTTCTCGTTTACTGTATTGAAATGTACAAGGCAGCCAAAAATATCACAGGCAAACAGACAGTGGAGCTTTTTAAGCGGTATGGTGTCACTGATTATGTAACTTCCTGTTATGAAGCCCTGCATACCACTGGAACCAAATACATTGTAGAGGATATAGATTTGTTTGTGGAAGCTCGTCAGCAGATTTGATCAAGAATAGACGCAAACGAGGCATTATCGCTGGTAATGCCTCGTTTGTTCCTTTCCGTATCGGTTTGGGGTATGGTTCAGTAAGTTTCCTTATTAAACCGCGCCTTTATCCCGGGGGCTTTATTTACTGGTGGGGAATACTGAATTCGAATCAGTGACTTCTACCATGTGAAGTGAATTTTTTCTGTAGAATCGTATAAAACCGTGTAAGAATCAATATGCCGTAATCGTCATGACAGTAAGGTTTTCAGACATTCAGGCTGATTATTAATTACAATCAATTTTAAAACTCATTAGTATGTCGTTAGTGCGTAAATCAGTGTGGGGAAGGTGTGGCAATTTTACACCTTTTTTCTTTATTTTTTGCAGGAGATACCAGCTATAATAGAGAATAATATATCCAATAAGTTTGGGAGGATTTGCTAATGTTGAGTGATTGGTTTAATCCTATTAAATGGCAAGGATTATTGTTAATATCTGTTATTGCTATTATTATAGCAGGTATTATCACTGGTACTTGCAAATGGATATTAAGAAAAATTAAGGAGACTAAAAATATACCACCCAAAGCACCTCATATTACTTTTATTAGTGGCTATATCAACAAAAATTATCCAAATGAGTATCGAATTGATATTCCCTTAAGAAATGTTGGTAACAGTTCTGCAAGCATAAAAGTAATTGATGGATTAAGCAGAGATATTATTAAAGCTCATATAGGCGTACCGACAATTGTTGATAGCCAATCAATGCAATCTAATATTTCAATATGGCTTAAAGAAAGAGATAGGGACGTAAGGGTTGCTATTGCGCTATATTATTGGGATACCCAAGATAAAAACTGTTACCGAACTATCTCATATATAAAATTAAGATATACTGAAAATGCACCAGATGTATATGCAATGATATATCAAAAAATTGATAAAATAAATAAACATAAATTTCTAACATTTATAAAAAAATCATATAAAGAATTTCCAAAACAAATTTTACAATGGGATGGAGAAAGGAAAAATAAGAATCAATATTTTACTAATGATTGGTTACAGGATGCACGAAATTATTATGCAAATGATTAGTATGTGAAATTACGCAAGTAGGGACGGTTCTTGACTTGCGCACTATCTCAGGCAATGGGGCGCCAACATCGGGATGCCTCACTGATTGATTATAGATTTCCTGTAAACTATAAGAGAAACTGCAAGCAAATATGCTGCAAACAAAACAGAAAGGATAAGCAGGACTATATAGCCGAAGTTCCAGAATGAAGCTCCAAGAAGTACAATGGTAAGGAATCCGGTAAAGACATTGGAAATGAATGTGGAAATGTCATGCAAGCTGTAGGCTCCCTGATGCATATGCCCGTAGTCTATCTGCTGCTCAAGCCTTTGGATCTTTATTATAAAGAGTTTTCTTAAGAAGTATATTGCCACAAGGCCTGATACTGCAAGCACTAATAAAATTATCAGGTTTTGCATTATGAAGGAAAATGTTGCAATGGCAATATAAATCACTGAAAGTATTAGAAATTTATAGCCTCGCTCCTCCCTCAGATTGACCTCCTCCGGAAGCAGTATCGGCTTCATTGTAATGGAAACCAGTTTTGCACCGTATTTTAAAAATCCGGGTGCTGCCAGTGAAACGACATGTTTGATCTTATCAGAGTTTTTCATAGCTGCCGGAGCTATTAGTGTCATGATAAAAACATACACTCCGGTAAATTGGTATAATGACTCGGAAATTGCACCTGCAGCAAAACCCATGGCGGCAAAAATAAGAGAGTACTCTCCCCGTGCAATCATACTTGCACCTATTGATATCGAGCTTTTTGAGGAAAACCCGCTGAAATAAGCCGATGAAGATGTTATAATAAGCTCTCCAAGGATTGTAACAGGTACGACAATTGCAATCATCCATAATATCCCCGGTATTTGCTTCGGATCCAGCAGCATGCCGAAAGATATGAAAAATACGATAAGAAATATGTCCTTGAAGGCTGCAACCGTCCTGTGAAGCCTTTCCTCCACATCATAGCTCACAATGATCATGCCGAAAAGAAAAGCGCCTGCAGCGGATGCAAGACCTATATATGACGCCAGCGCTCCCACAAGTAAAATAATGCCAATCATAAGGGCTGTAAACAGCTCCTGTGAATCTATCCTGGCAAGAACATCAATTAGTCTGTTTATAATAAAAATACCTATTAGAATAAAAACTCCATAGAAAGCAACGGAACTTAAAATAGAAATTAATATGACTTCAAACTGAATTTTATCAAATGCCGCCAGGCCGGACAAAATACCAAGAATGACAATTGCGAAAAAGTCCTCAAATACCATTACACCCATGAGAACCTCCGATTCCCTGGATGCAGTCCTCTTCATGTCAAAAAGCAGCTTGGCTACAACACTGCTGCTGCTCAGAGCAATTATTGCTGCAAAGAAAAGCTTTTCCTTCAGGGCAAAGCTAAAAAATGTGCCGATAATAATACCCAGAATCAGGTTGAAAACAACCTCATAAGTCCCAATGAAAAATACTGAATTCTTTATTCTTCTGAATTTATTAATGGAAAATTCAATCCCGAGAAAAAACATAAGAAAAACTATTCCCAATTCCGACAATTCCCCAAGAATTTCTGTATCTTTTACAATGCCCAGCAGATTCGGACCTATTAAAAACCCTACGATTATGTACCCAATCACAACTGACTGGTTTATTTTTTTCATTGCTAAAGCGGCAAAGAAACCAAGAAACAGGACTATCCCCAGATCAAATAAAATACTTTCCGTATGCATTTTCCCTCCATATACTACATGCTACAGCGTAATTAACACTGTTGTACTGATTATCTAATCATATCCAAAAAATCTCTGAACATTTCCGGCTTGCCGATGACCACACAGGTGTCACCCTCCTGAAATACATATTCCGAGCTGGGATTTGGTATGAAAGTCTTATCACAGAGTATAGCTATTATGGATATCTGAGTTTTCTTGCGTATCCCCAGCCCGCCGATCGCCTTGCCGATAACCGGTGATCCTGCCTCTATTTTATACCAGTCGATGCGTATTCCCTCCAGAGCAAGCTCCAATTCTTCGATAGCCCTGGGCTTGTACATCACGCCTGAAAGAAAGCCGCCAAGCCTTCTGGCTTCCTCATCCAGCAGCGTCACACTTGCTTTGGGTTCACCTTCATTGTCCATAATATATAATTCACGTTTCCCGTCATGGTGAATGACCATTACTACCTTTTCCTTTGAATGCGTAGTGCAGCTGATTTTTTTGCCTATACCCGGCAGATCCGATTCACTGAAAAACGACATTACATGTACCTCCGGAAATCTCAATTGTGTGTTGTGGAAAAATATTATATTATAATAGTATTATTTGTAGTCAGGCAATTATAATTATAGCAAAAATAATATTGTATTAAAATAACAAACATCCATAAAGGCAGGTGTTATTTATGAATATAATCATTGTCGGTTGTGGAAGAGTAGGCAGCCGGCTGGCAATTCAGCTTTCCGGCGAAGGTAATAATGTTACCGTCATAGACAGGAACCCATTATCATTTGACAAACTGGAAGGTGCTTCTGATGTAAAAATGGTCATTGGAACAGGCATAGATGAAGAGGTATTGTCAAATGCAGGTATAGCTTCAGCAGATGCTGTGATTTCCGTTACCAAAGGCGACAATACAAATATTATGGTAGGACAGATAGCGAAATTTCTTTTTAAGGTGCCGAAAGTGGTGGTAAGGATCGTTGATCCCAAAAGCAAGAGTTTTTATGAGCAGGAAATAGGCCTGACGTGCTTTTGTCCGACGGAAACCAGCTCTCATCATTATATCAGCTTGCTGAAGGGAGTGGACGTATGTACGTTGTTATAGTAGGCGGCGGCCAGGTAGGTTATTACCTTACTAAAACACTTCTTGACAAAGGCTATGAAGTAACTTTGGTTGATTGGAACTACAACAGAGTTCAGCTTTTGGAACAGGAGCTTGGAGGCAATGTGCTTTATGCTTCAGGCTCTTCCATTGACGGGCTTGAAAAAGCGGGATGCGCAAGAGCAGATGTAATTGTAGCTGTAACAGGTGACGACGAGGACAACCTGGTCATCTGCCAGTTGGGAAAAAGATATTTCAAGGTACCCAAGGCAATTGCAAGAATAACCAATCCGAAAAACGAAAGGGTTTTCAAGGAACTTGGGATTGGAACCACTATCAGCGGCACTATTTCCATATCCGAAGCCATAGAAAGATATGTAGCAAAAAAGCAGATGACAACCCTTCTTACATTTAACCATGATGAAATGGAATTGGTGGAAGCTGACCTGCCTGCGGACTCACCGGTTATAGGTAAGAAAATATCAGAGTTGAATTTGCCATACGAATGCATTATCGCAATAATAATAAAGGGTAGAAATGTGGTTTTTCCTAAGGGAGAAACTGTTTTTGAACCAAGGGACATGGTTATAGCAATATCGACAAAAAATGAGCAGGAAAACTTAATGAAGCTCCTTCTGGGAAGTCAGGAGGCGTAGGTATGAAATACAAATGCATATTGATACCAACCGATGGCAGCGCTTCCAGCGAACAGGTAATAGAACTGGTCTGTTCCATGAAGGATGTTCTCAATACGACGATACATGTAATATATATAATGGAAATACCCAGAAACCTTCCACTTGGCGCCATAATACCCGAAAAGGCCGGATCGGCTAAAGCTGCTTTACAGAATGCACAAAAAATAGCAGACAGGTATGATGTAAGGATAAATACGTCTACAATTTATGCCAGAACCTCCGAGGATACCATCATCTCCACTTCTGAAGAGTTGAAATGCGACGTCATTGCAATTGCACAGGATAACCGGAAGCTGCGTATTTTTTCCAATATGGCTTTGAATATCAACCAGCGTGCCAAATGCAACGTATGGATTTTCAATAACAAGTTATGAAAATACAAAAAACCCCAGAGGAGGGGAAATAATGGTTAGCGTTGATTCACCAGCCATTCAATTGTTGCTTGGCGATGATAACCCCGCCGTTAAATACCGTACCAAAACCGAAATCCTCGGACAACCCGCCGATAAAGTCCCTGTTATCGAATGGCTGAACGCTTCATTGCCCACTGATTGGAAAGAGCGCAAGGGCTTGTGGGCTACTTATTATCTGACCAGCTTTGCTGAAAGCGGGCTGAACGCAAAAGATATTCCGATGGATAAAGAGAGAGTTATCGGCTTTGACAATGCCTTTCCTTTTGATGAAGGTTGCGGAGACTATATGCGGTTGCGGGCATTGGCTCGTTTGGGGCTCGCCGAAGAACCGACTGTCAAGGCAATTATCAAGCGGTTGTCAGAACGCCAGTTGCCAGATGGCGGGTTTCTCTGTTTACACCGTTTGGACAAGCTAAAACGCATACCAAAAAGCTGTGTTAAGGTGAATATGTTCGCCCTGCTGTTCTGTGCCGAGTGCAAAAAGAAAGGCATATATACAGATATTATCGAACCGCTACTTGACTATTTTTGGAATCATAATCTGTTCTATCGGGCGGATGCCCCTAATTCTTTGATTTTGAATGCACGAGAGGGTTGGCGCACGATTGACACTTTTTATCCTTTTGAAGTTATGCGTGTCGGCCTGCAGAATATCGTGGAAGCCTTCTGCGCTTTGGGCTACGGCAAAGACAGCCGTCTTGACGGGACGTGGAAATTGCTGAACAGCAGGCAAACCCTTGAAGGCAGGTATCTGTTGAACGGAACGCTCACAAAGTCATATTTGCCGAAAGAGCGTGTGGGCAAGCCAAGCAAGTGGGTAACGCTCTATGCGTTGTTAGCAGAAAAGGAATGCCAATCGCTATGAATATATTTGAATACAACCGAATCATGATCGTCGGCAACTCTGAGAGTGGTCAGGCGGCAATGTACGCAAAAATGACATGATACTTCGGATTTTGAGGGTGCTTACAAAATGCTAATGTGAAAGATAATTTGGTGTAGAAAATATAAACTACAGCATTTCAGGTCAAGAAAAATAACCCGATTTCCCTGATAATTGGTTGTGAGGAGGTGAGATACGATGAGCGAAGCAAAGGATGATATTTCTTTGGCTGTGGAGAAGATGCAGGCATATATCGCCACACACCTGCAAGACCCAATCACTGCAAGCGACGTAGCCAGAGCGTCCGGGTATTCTCAATACCATGCCGCACGGTTATTCAAAGAAGAAACAAGGTTATCCCCTTTCGAATATATTCGCCGTGAACGGCTGGTGCAGTCTGCACATGCCTTGCGGAACGGGAAGCCAAAAGTGCTTGATATTGCGCTGGATTTTGTTTTTGACAGTCACGAAGGCTTTACCCGTGCGTTTTCAAACGCATTCGGCATCACGCCAAAGAAGTATGCTAATCATCCTGTCCCAAATGGTTGGATGATTCCTTATCGTTATCTTGACCGCCAAAAATCAAAATTGGAGGGATTGGTTATGAAAGAACAAACGTCGGTTATTTTCACACAAATTGTAGAACGCCCGGCGCGCAAGCTCATACTGCGTCGGAGTAAGCAGGCAGACGATTATTTTTCCTATTATGAGGAAGTGGGTTGCGGCGAAAACAATGCGTCCTCGCCATGGGATATTCTATGCGGCATTAAAGAGGCTCTTTATGAGCCGGTCGGCGTGTGGCTGCCTGCGAATATGCGCCCCGCTGGAACGGGAATTTACGCACATGGAGTGGAGGTTGCCTTTGATTACGAGGGAGAAATCCCGGAAGGATTTGACGTTATTGACCTTGCACCATGCAAGTTATTGGTATTTCAAGGCGAACCGTATGACGATGAGCGTTTTCAGGAAGCGGTCGGTCTTTGCATGGAGCACATTGGTAAGTTCAATCCAGAAGTCTACGGTTATCAATACGCAGATGAACTCGCGCCGAGAATGCAGCTTGCTCCGATGGGCTGGCGTGGGTACATTGAGATGCGTCCAGTCAGGAGTATGAAGCAAAAACAAAAGTAACAGGCTACTGCGATTAGCAAAAATACATTGTAGAAGATATAGATTTGTTTGTGGAAGCTCGTCAGTAGAATTAATCAAGAAAAGGCACAAATGGGGAGGTAGTATCGCACTGATAATGTGCCTCCTCGGTTGTTCCTTTTTCCGTATCGGTTTGGGGTATGGTTCAACAAGTTTCCCTATTAAGCCGTGCCTTTATGCCAGAGGGTTTTATTTACTGGTGGGGAATACTGGGTTCGAACCAGTGACTTCTACCGTGTGAAGGTAGCACTCTCCCGCTGAGTTAATCCCCCGTATGAATACATTATAAGTCTCTGATAGCCAGCAGTCAACTGGTATTCTACTGTTCTATGATTGTTCTATGTCATTCTTCTGTTCTATGATTGTTCTATGTCATTCTTACATTCTTTTATTCTTCCGTTTTTCCATCTATTACATATCAAAGTCAGCTGTTTATAATGCTATAATGGTAAATAACATACTTGTCGGAATTGATACTGGGGGTACCATGAGGGCTTGTGGCAGCGCATTGCGAAAATTTTCCCTTATTTTGTCGGCACTTGTCGCGGGTATGTGCCTGTTCGCTGCAATTGCATCTGTAAGGCTGGAAAACGCACTGTTCGACTCGTAACTTCATAAAAAATTACTTGATAAATACGACATTTATTCCCAGACCGGAAGTGTTTTGAAAACCTCTCTGGATGAATACCTGAAGACTCCGGATCCTAGTTCGCCTGAAAGCCTGAAGCAGCAGGAGCAGCTTGTTTCCCTCATAAAAAAGGCAATAACGCCGGAAATGATAAAATTGAATATCGATTCAATATCTG